>JAOAES010000253.1 GCA_026416655.1 Fimbriimonadales bacterium | reverse complement strand
GTGGGCTCGGAGATGTGTATAAGAGACAGCCGCGGCGAACCCCGTGATGGCGATTAGCTTCACGCAGGATCTGCCCATCGCGCTGCACGGCAAAAAGGCGCAGGTTCCCTGCTTCGCGAGCCTGACCGACCTGCAGGTGATGACGCGCGACCCGGAGCTGGAGCGCACGCTCAAGAGCCTCCGTCAGGCGGAGGAGCGCAAGATGGACAGCCCCGCGACCGTCGTGCGCCAGTCCACCCGCACTGCGCTGGAGGCGATGGAGCAGCTGCGTGAACGCATCCGCAACTATCAGCCGAACGCGCAGTACGCCAACGACCCCTTCGCGCGAGGACTGCAGCAAGCGGCGCAGATTATCGCCACCTCGCCCCAAACGCGCGTGCTGTATGTCTCCGTGAACGGCTTCGACACCCACGCGGGGCAAGCGAACACCCACCAGCGACTGCTGAGCCAGTTCGCGGGCGCAGTGAGCGCGTTCTACGCCGATCTGAGAGCGATGGGCAAAGCCGATAAAACCCTGCTGATGGTCTTCTCGGAGTTTGGCAGGCGCGTGCGGGAGAACGGCAGTCTGGGCACAGATCACGGCGCCGCCGCGCCGATGTTCCTGCTCGGCGGACGCGTGCAGGGCGGCTTGCACGGCGACCCGCCCGACCTGCGCAACCTCGACGGCAACAACGACCTGCGGATGCAGCTCGACTTTCGGCGCGTCTACGCGACGGTGCTGGAGTGGCTCGGCGGCGACCCCGAAGCCGTGCTGGGCAAAGGCTTCGCGCCGCTTACGCTGGTGCGGGGCAGTTAGATGCTCACCTCCTGAGCGGGCAGGACGCCTCTTCGTCCCGTTCACCTGTCTCGCGGGAGCCTGCCGCCTGCAGCCCGCGCTGAATCGCGGGGATTTTCGCGCACACATCCCAGACGAAACCCCGATTCTGATAGTTCTCCAGCGCGAGCAACATCATGCCCAGATCGATTCCGATGACCTCCTTATCCCACCAATCGCGATCCCGATTGAAGGCGTTGCCGAAGCCGTAGCGCCCCCAGAGTTTCGTGTGATAGCGGTCGTAGATGGTCTTAATCGCGCGCAGGCTCTCGTTGGGCGTGAAGACGACGGACGTAATCGAGGCGGTGGGGGCAACCGTGCCATCGTGGTCTACCCAGCCGGGCGCGCCGTACGCCCGATAGCCGTCGGGACCGTCGCTGGCGGTCAGCCCCCACACATCGGCGTCGTAGGTTTTGTAGCGTGCGCTGTGTTCGATGCAGAACGCTCGTTGCGCCAGCGTCGCGTTCCGCGAGGAGACCCAGTAGTTGTAGCCCAGTCGGTCGCGCTTGCCCTTGAAATTGATGTAGACATGGCTCATCTGATGGATGAACAGCGGACCACCAAGCAGCAGTTCGTACTCTTTATACTTCACATGGGGGCGTCGCCAGGCGTCCCAGCAGTCGGCGGGGATGGGTTCGGGCGCGCCGAGCGCCAACAAATACAGAAACATATGCTCGGCGTACTCGTCCCAGCGGTTTTTCAGGAACCCCGTTTCGGGTTTCCAGCCGTGTCCCAGCGTTTTTTCCGCAGGCTTTGCCCCACCGTCGGTCAGCATCCACTGGAAGTCCATCCGCTCGTAGAACTGGTTCACCTTGCGCGTGAGCGCGGGGTCGTTCAGCGCGTGCGCAGCGAACAGCGCGCCCATGATAAACAGTCCCGTGTCGATGGAGGAGATTTCGGACTGCCACATACGCTTGCCGGTTTCCCAGTGGATGAAGTGATAGAGCCAGCCGCGTTGGTGTTCGAGTTGCAGATGCCCCTCCATCATCGTGTGGGCGCGGCGCAGGGCGTTCGCGCGAGAAACCCAGCCGCGCCGCACAGCAATCGGCAAGCTCGCCAGCGCGTACCCGCTCGCCGCGATGCTGGAGACATCGAACGAGTCGCGCTCGTAGTTGTTCGCACGGTCTTTCGTAAAGCCCGATTCGGGATGTGTCTCGTTCCAGAAGAAGTCGAACGCGCGTCTGGCTAACTGTTCTAACAAAGTTTTGGTGTCCATAATTCATTACCTATTTTGGGCAGGATGCACTGCTCTCGTAGCGTCCGCGTCTCGCGGACGAGGCGTCGGCGGGGACGCCGACGCTACGCATTGGGTTCTCGTCAGCGGGACGCTGACGCTACGCGCGGGGTTTTCGTCGGCGGGACGCCGACGCTACGCATTGGGTTCTCGTCAGCGGGACGCCGACGCTACGCATTGGGTTCTCGTCAGCGGGACGCTGACGCTACGCACTGGTCTCGCGTCGGCGGGGACGCCGACGCTACGCGCGGGGTTTTCGTCGGCGGGACGCCGACGAACCTGCTCCCCTCTCCCACGCCGTGGGAGAAGGGCTGGGGGTGAGGGCAATCTCACGGGCACGGTACCCGATTCATCAGCGTATAGCAGAAGGTGTTCAGCCAGTTGATGTTCGG
>JAOAES010000238.1 GCA_026416655.1 Fimbriimonadales bacterium | reverse complement strand
GCACAGAACTGCGAGAACGAGTCCCCAAATCGCCAAGAGCGAACGCATCAGGTCTATTATAGCACAGATTGAGCCACGTCTCCGCGATAGTGCATTCCCTCAAACCGAATCTGCTCCACCGCGCGGTAGGCGTTTTCGCGTGCTTGCGATAGCGTATCACCCAGCCCGACGACGTTCAGCACGCGCCCGCCCGCTGTGAGAATGCGCCCGTTCTCAGCGCGTGTACCTGCATGGAAAATCAGCACATCGGGCAACTGGCTCACCTGTTCGAGTCCGTCGATGGGCAATCCGGTACGGTATTCGTGGGGATAGCCACCCGATGCCAGCACAACACACACGACAGCTCGGGGACTGAAACGCGCGGACGCCTCGTGCAGTTTGCCCTCAACGGTCGCCAGCGCGAGTTCTATCAGGTCGCTCTCCAGCAAGGGCATCAGCACCTGCGTTTCGGGGTCCCCAAAGCGGCAGTTGAACTCCAGCGTGTAAGGTTGTGATTCCTGAACCATTAGCCCCGCGTAGAGGACGCCTTGATAAGGAGTCCCACGCTGCGCCATCGCGCGTATCACAGGGCGCACAATCTGGCTCAGGGCGGTTTCAATCAGTTCGGGCGTGGCATCGGGCAACGGTGTATAACAGCCCATGCCGCCCGTGTTCGGACCACGGTCGCCCTCCAGCGCGCGTTTGTAGTCGCGCACAGGGGGCATTGGCAGCGCGCTCTGCCCGTCAGTCAGACACAGCAACGACATCTCGCGTCCGTAAAGCCGTTCCTCGATAACGATTCGTCCACCTGCCTCGCCCAGCCCTCGCTCCACCATCAGAAACTCTACCGCATCCAGCGCATCGCCCAGCGTTTCGCAGACGAAGACGCCTTTGCCCAACGCTTCCCCGTCGGCTTTAATCACGCAGGGGCGTTCGAGGAACCGTTCGCGTAGATGGGCTTGCGCAGCGTCAGGGTCGTCAAACACGGCGAAGGGGGCGGTCGGGGCGTTCACCTGCGCCATGATTTGCTTAGCGAAGGCTTTGCTACCCTCCAGTTGCGCCGCCGCACGCGAGGGACCAAAACACGGGATGTTTGCCTCCTGCAAGGCGTCTGCCAATCCCGCTATCAGGGGCGATTCGGGTCCCACTACCACGAGGTCAACGGCGTTCTGGCGAGCGAAGTCGACGAGGTCTGGAATAGCCTTAGGCGGGATGGGAACACAATCAGCGAGCTGCGCGATTCCTGCGTTACCGGGGGCGGCGAAGAGCGCGTCGCAGTAGCTACTCTGGCGTAGTTTCCACGCCAGCGCGTGTTCGCGTCCACCGCCGCCAACCAGCAGGATACGCATCGCTCATCGTGGCTTGGACAGTCTTGTCCAAGCAAGGAAGCACGGACAGGACTGTCCGTGCCCCAGGTTTAGCGCTTGACGAACTGGAATCCGCGTCGTGCGCCGTGGCGCCCGTATTTCTTGCGCTCCTTCTCGCGGGCATCGCGGGTGAGCATGCCGTTCTGTTTCAGCACAGCGCGATATTCGGGATTCACCTGCAGGAGGGCGCGCGCCACACCGTGTCGGATCGCGCCCGCCTGCCCCGACAGCCCACCGCCGCGCACGGTCGCCTTGATGTCATACTGTCCCTCGATGCCCAGTAGGCGCAACGGTTGCGTCACGATGCGCTCCAGAATGGGGCGGCGCAGATACTCTGGTGCTTCGCGCCCGTTGATTGTGATTTTGCCCTCACCGGGCATCAGCCACACGCGCGCCGAAGCGGTCTTGCGTCGTCCCGTACCATAGTATCGAATCGGTTCCATAGCGTCTGCTCCTTACAGTTCGAACGGTTGCGGTTGCTGTGCGGCGTGGGGATGTTCCGCGCCCTGAAACACGCGCAGCCGCTTGAGCATGCGGGCGCGCAGCTTGTTCTTGGGCAACATCCGGCTCACGACACGCGCGACCATCTTTTCGGGCTTCTCGGTCATCATCTTGCGGCGCGTGTAGGCGCGCAGCCCGCCCGGGTGCATCGTGTGATGGTAGATTACCTCTTCCAGTTTGTTGCCCGTAAAGATTGCCTTCTCCGCGTTCAGAATAATCACATGGTCGCCCATATCCATATGGGGCGTGTAGGTCGGCTTGTGCTTCCCTTGCAGCAAGCGCGCCACCTGCGCGGCGACTCGTCCAACGGGCTTGCCTGCCGCGTCGACGACCCACCATGTCCGCTGGATTTCATCTTTTTTCATCGTATAGGTGCGTTGCAACATAATCGCTACCTCCTATTGTGGCTTGAGCGTCCCGCTCAAGCACAACACTCCTGCATACCGCCTCTGCAGTGACTTGAGCGTCCCGCTCAAGCACAACACTCCTGCATACCGTCTCTGCAGTGGCTTGAGCGTCCCGCTCAAGTCCAAAATACCCGCACGGGCGAGACGCCCGTGCCACGTGCTGCGCCAGAAACTTCTGCACGGGCGGGACGCCCGTGCCACGCGAGTTAGTATTTTACCCGAATCAGGCACAATCCCTGCGCGGGCGCCATATGCGTCGCTTGCCGCCCACTTTCCAATCGCTCGCGCAGCGAATCGATACCTTGCTTCCCTTCACCCACGCGCACAAGCTCGCCAACAATCAGGCGCACCATGCCGCGTAGAAAACCGTTCCCTTCCAGCTCGATGCGCACACCGGCGCGCGTTGAACGAACTATCCCGCGATAGAGCGTGCGCACCGTGCTTTTTTCCGCCGGTATCTTGACTGAGAAGGGGCGGAAGTCGTGTTCGCCCAGAATCTGTTCCAGTGCTGCCTGCATCGCCTCGCACTTCAGGGCGTGCGGATAGTGCCACGCATAGCGGATTTTCCACACCGACGGGTGCGCCCCCGTGTAGACGCTGTAGCGGTACACGCGGCTCTTCGCTGAGAAACGCGCGTGGAAGTCCGCACTGACTTCCTGCGCTCGGACTACTTTCAAATCCATCGGCAGGCGGCGGTTCAGTATCTCGGTCAACCGTTCGGTGGGGATGGGGCGACTGGTGAAGAAGTTCACCACCTGCCCGCGTGCATGCACCCCTGCGTCGGTTCGACTTGCGCCGATGATTTCGACTGGCTCGTTCAGCGTCGCCTGCAACGCACTTTCCAGAACGCCCTGCACGGTACGCACGCCCTGTTGACGGGCGAAGCCGTGAAAGTCGGTTCCGTCGTACTCGACCTGCAGGCGCAGGTTGCGCATGCGCTACTCGACCAGTTCCAGCACCGCGGTTTCCACCGCGTCGCCGCGCCGGGTTCCTACGCGCGTGATGCGCGTATAACCGCCGTTGCGGTCTTTGTAGCGCGGCGCAATATTGTCAAAGAGATGTTTGACCAGGCTTTCGTCGCGCAGGAACGCGCGTGCCTGGCGCCGAGCATGGAGTGTGTTCTGCTTGCCCAGCGTAATCATCTTTTCCGCTAGCCTTCGGGTCTCTTTCGCGCGGGTAACGGTCGTCTCGATCTTTTCGTGGATGAGTAGCGAGCGCACCTGGTTGCGCAGCATATGCATCCGGTGGTCGCTGGGACGTCCTAACTTGCGATAACCAGCTCCGTGGTTCATGATTGACCTCGCCTCCTTCCCGATTTCATCAGGCTCAGCCCCATCGCGCTGAGTTTCTCCTCGACCTCTCTTTTAGCGGTGTCGCCGAAGTTGCGCAGGGTGAGCAGTTTTTGTTCCGGCGTGCTGAGCAGTTTATAGAGGGTGTCGATGCCGCCGCTGCGCAGGGCGTTCAACACGCGCGTGGAGAGTCCCAGGTCTTCCAGCGGACGGTCAGGCACAGTGACGCCGGGCGGCGCGGGCACTACGGTCGCCGAATCCGGCGCACCTTCCCCACCGCCAATCTGCATCAAGCGGTGGAACTGTTCGCGCAGTATCCCGGCTGCTTGATAAACCGCTTCTGCAGGAGAAATCGCACCGTTCGTCCACACCTCTAAGATGAGGCGGTCGTAGTCGGTACGCTCGCCCACCAGCGTCGGTTCCACCAGGAAGTTCACCTTCGTGACGGGATTGAAGAGAGCGTTCGTGCGGATTTCGCCCACTGAGCCTCGTCCACGCTCGCGCTTGAGTGCCGCGACATAGCCGCGCCCCGTCTCCACCGTAATCTCCGCGCTAATCCGCGCGCTGGAATCGCTCAGCGTCGCCAAATAGAGTTCGGGATTGACAATCTCCACATCGGCAGGGGCTTGGATGTCCGCCGCCGTGACGCGCCCGGGTCCCTGAACCTGCAGGCGAAGTGTGTATTTATCGCGCGGCTGGGACGAGTGGATGCGGATCGCCACGTTCTTGAGGTTGAGCAGGAAGTGGATTGTATCTTCCTTGACGCCGGGTATCGGCTCGAACTCGCTCAGCACGCCCTCGATGCGCACGCTGGTAATCGCGGCGCCGGGAATCGACGAGAGCAGCACGCGGCGCAGGGCGTTGCCCAACGTCACGCCGTAGCCCCGCTCCAGCGGCTCCACTTCGAACTTTCCGTATTTCGGTTCGCTAACCAGCGTACGAACCTCTGATTGCACCATCTGTACCGTCATAAAGTATGCACGCCTCCTTAGCGGCTATAGAACTCGATAATCTTCTGCATTTCGATTTTGGTGTCAATCTCATCGGCTTGGGGCGCGTGCAACACCTTGCCCTGCACCTGCGTTGGGTCATACGCCAGCCATGCGGGCGGGGTATGGTCGGCGGCGCGCGCCAGCGCTTCTTTCGCTAAGGTGGTGGAGCGCTTCGACTCGTGAATGCTAATCACATCGCCCTCGCGCACCTGATACGACGGGATGTTCACGCGCTTGCCGTTGACCGTAATGAACTTGTGGGAGACCATTTGTCGCGCTTGTCCGCGCGAGTTGGCGAATCCCAGCCGATAGACGACGTTATCGAGGCGCATTTCGAGCTGCCGCAGCAGCACCTCGCCCGTGACTCCCCGCGCGCGCTGAGCCTCCTCGACATATTTGCGGAACTGCGCTTCGCGCAGTTGGTACATCTGGCGGAGCTTCTGCTTCTCACGAAGCTGCTCGCCGTACTCGCTCATCTTACGGTCGCGTGTGCGCGGTCCGTGCTGCCCCGGCGGGAAGTTGCGTCGCTCGAGGGCGCACTTTTTGGTGTAGCAGCGGTCGCCTTTCAAGTAGAGCTTCACACCCGCGCGTCGGCACATGCTGCACTTCGAATCCCAGATAACTGACATACCTGCTTTCCTCCTTGACTACACCCGTCGGCGTTTGGGCGGTCGGCAGCCGTTGTGGGGCACGGGAGTCACATCTTTGATGCTCTGAATCTCCAGCCCTGCTGCCTGCAGCGAGCGGATGGCGGTTTCGCGTCCTGGTCCGGGTCCCTTGACCAGCACATCGACTTTCCGCATGCCGTGTTCCATCGCGGCGCGGGCGGCGCGTTCCGACGCCACCTGCGCGGCGAACGGCGTGCCTTTTTTCGTGCCCTTGAAGCCGACCGAGCCGCCGCTCGCCCACGAAATCACATTCCCGTTCACATCGCTGATCGAGACAATCGTGTTATTAAAGGTGGCGTGAATATGTGCCACCCCGTGTGCGATATTCTTGCGTTCCTTCTTCGGTTGTGCGCCTGCTCGTGTTTTACGCGCCATCGTCTCTCTCCCTCATCACTTCGCCTTCTTGCGTTTGCCCGTGCTAACGGTCTTCTTCGGACCTTTGCGGGTGCGGGCGTTGGTGCGGGTGCGCTGTCCATGAACGGGCAAGCCGCGTCGGTGGCGCATCCCGCGATAGCAGCCGATTTCAATCAGGCGACGAATGTTCATCTGCTGTTCGCGCCTGAGGTCGCCTTCGATCGTGTAGTTGTTCTCGATTTCCGCACGCAGCTTGGCGACCTCCTCTTCGGTGAGGTCGCGCACGCGCTTGTTCGGGTCGACGCCCGTCGCCTGCAAAATCTTCCGCGCCGAGGACAGCCCAATCCCGAAAATCACGGGCAGGGCGTACTCGACCTTACGGTCGCGCGGCAAGTCCACTCCAGCAATACGCGCCATACTCTATTTGCCTCCTAACCTTGACGCTGTTTGTGTTTCGGGTTCTCGCAGATGACCCGAACCACACGCTTGCGCCGAATGATTTTACATTTGGCGCACATCTTCTTCACCGATGCTCGTACCTTCATCGATATCGCCTCCATCGAGCGGGCGCAACAGTATACCCGCTCGCGAGGGGCTATTATACCTGATAATCGCACAGAGTATGCAAGTAGCCTCTGGTAAACGGCTTGGAGCCGTCGCCATGCTTGCTTTACAACGGCGAGAACGCCGTCGCGCCGCGGGATTAACTCTTGTAGCGATACACGATTCGCCCGCGGGTCAAATCATAGGGCGAGAGCGCGACCTTCACCCGATCACCAGGCAGAATGCGGATGAAGTTGATTCGCATCTTGCCCGACAGGTGCGCCAGAATCGTGTGCCCGCCCTCGATCTCCACCTTGAAAGTGGTGTTCGGCAGGCACTCGACCACAGTGCCCTCGACCTCGATGTCCTTGCCTTCGGTTTTCGCCATGGCATCACCTCCGGCTTAATTGTACCTGAAACAACTTGTACAACGCAGCCTTACTCATCCAGAATTTCGTAGCGAGTGTTCCGTCGCTTGGGGATGAACCCCGCGGCGCGTATCACACGCTCAATCTCCGCTGCGTTCAGAATAAACTTCGAACCCTGCGCCGAGACCACGTTCTCCTCAATCATCGTGGAACCCATGTCGTCCACGCCGTAGCGCAAGGCGACGGTAATCACTTTCGGTCCTTGCGTGAGAATACTCGCCTGTAGATGGTCGAAGTTGTCCAGCATTAGGCGCGCCACGGCGACGGTACGCAGATACTCGGTGGGCGTGGCTTTTTTGACCTGGGAAAGGTCGGTTCCCTCCGGCTGAAAGTTCCAGCAGACGAACGCCGTGAAACCGCCTGTCTCGTCCTGCACCTCACGCAGGCGAATCAGATGCTCCACGCGGTCTTCTATCGTCTCAACGTGTCCGTACATCATGCTCGCCGTGCTGCGTAAGCCCAGCTGGTGCGCCTCGCGCATAAAGTCCAGCCATTCCTGCGCCGTGTCTTTGAAAGGGGCGATTTGCTGGCGCACGCGATCGACCAAAATCTCGCCGCCTGCGCCCGGAACTGAGTTCAGCCCCGCCTCCTTCAGGCGTATCAGCGCGTCGCGCACGCTCAGGCGCGAGATGTGCGCCAAGTAGAGTATCTCTGCAGGAGACAGCCCATGGATAATCACCTGCGGATAGTGCTGTTTAATCAGGCGGAACAGGCGTTCATAGTAGTCGATTTTCAGTTTCGGGTTCAGTCCGCCCTGAATCAGCGCCTCTACCCCGCCCTGCTGCACGAGTTCGTCAATTTTCTGCAGGATTTCCTCGTCGCTGAGCAGGTAGCCCTCACTGTGGTTCGGTGGACGATAGAAGGCGCAGAACTTACACCGCACCCAGCAGACGTTCGTGTAGTTGATGATGCGCCCGATTACATAAGTCACATAGGGCTGCGGATTTTTCTGCATCCGCACATGGTGCGCTAACGCACCCAGTTCGGGCAGGTTTGGATGCCGAAACAGGGCAACCCCATCCTCAAAGCCCAGCCGCTCGCCCGCAAGCACCTTTTCGACGATTTGCTCAAAGCGGGCGCGCTCCGTGCGTACTGGCGTTTCTAACATCGATTATCATAGCCTCCACAGGGAGTATACCTTCAGACGCCGTGCAAGCCGTGTGTTCCGCATTCCTTGAAAAAGACGGCTGAAGCCGCTCCTATGCAAACGAAGCACGCCTTCGCAGGCTGACGCAGGTCGGCTTGGTCCGCACAGGAACGGCTTTAGCCGCCAAGAACGCCAACCTTCTTATACAGCCTCTCACCGAGGAGTCATTCTTGGATTCCTAAATCTGTCACAAACACCGTGATAAATGAGTAATTTAGCGCATACGGGGAGCAGACATGACAGGAAAACATCCAGTAGTCAAGTACATCAGGCAACGGGAACCCGGTCCCGGACAACCCAGCGCGGGCTTCGGCGTCGCGGGGAGCATGTTGTTTTTCGGCAGCCCACTTCCCGCCTCCAGGATGGCGTGGTACGGCTTGGGATACGGTGTGGACTCCTCGTTCAGAGAAAGCGGTTTTTCTCAATTTTCGAGGTATAATAGAAAATCAAGACTTACGAGGCAAAAAGTGAGCGCGACCAGCTGGGAAATGATCCAGTCCCTCGTGGAGCGGGCGATGGAGATGGAATGCTTACAGGGAGAGGAGATGGAGCGCGAACGAGTGCGCGATCGCCTCTTCAGTGCTTTGCGCCCGCAGGTTCACCACATGATTCGTGCGATGGTGGCGGACTCGCATCTTGTGGAGGACATTACTCAGGACGCGCTTCTACACCTCTGGCACTGGCTCCGTTCATATAACCCCAAACTGGCACCGTTCAGGGCGTGGGCATCGCGTGTGGTGATTAATTTCACCTATAACGCCGTTCGCAACTATCATCGGGCGGTGCGGCACGAAGTGCGTGAATCGGACTGGAAGATTCCCGACCTTGCCGAAGAGCCACTCCCAGCCTTCGAGCATGCAGCCGACCCTGCGCCCGACCCTTCCGATCAGGCGGGCGATCGCGAGCGACTGGAACTGATACTGCAGTGCGCCCGCGAGACGCTCAGCACTGACGAGTACCTCGTCTGGCTGGAACAGGTGATAAACGGCACTTCTTACCAGGACATCGCCGCGCTTATGGAGCGCAATGAGAGCTGGGTGCGCCAAACGATGCTGCGTGCGCGCCAACGACTCGCCGCAGCGATGGTGTTGCACTCGAAAATTCTGAGCGATGAGGAGATCCAAAACGCGATTACGCGCTGTCAACGTTCAGAAGAACCGCTGAGCGAGGCAGAGATACACGCTTTACGCGAGGCTCTTCCGCCCGGAGGCGCGCGGAAGCCGCCAGGGTGGCGACAGATTAACCTCTTCCGGCAGGCATGCTATAAGCTGCTTCCCCACCTGTTGGGCTGTCTTCTTTTACTGCTCGCGCATTGCTACACAAGGTAGGTGATGAAAATGAAACAGGCGAAACCGATGACCGGTCAGCAAATAGGCACACCGTTGGAGCGACGCTTAGCGGAGCGGATACGGCATATGCCGCTGGGACAGTGCCTCACTTTCGAGGAGTTCATGGAGCTGGCGCAGCAAGGTCGACGCGCGAAGGGATATCACCAGCAGATGCTACATCTGGTGTCCTGCCCCGCGTGTCGCCGTGCCTATATGGAGCTGCGCGCCCTGCTGCAAATGCGGCGATTCAGCCTCGCCCGCTGGTTCAAACGGCTGAGCATTCCGCATCTCCCCCAGTGGGCACTGGCTTCAGGCGTCGCAGCGAGCGTGTTTGCGTTGGCGCTCTGGACTTTCTATCCGCGGTCTACCAATCCTACTCTCGTCGCATCGCGCTCAGACACGACACAGCGCACGGAGTTGGCGCATCACTCTGAACCGACGCGCTCCGTACCGCAACGCACCATTTCAGGGAAACCGTCGGGAACCACCGCGACAGGGCGAGAGCCACAACGCCCTGCTACCGCGCCCTCTCAGAAGCCGGGAGCAAATCCCTCACCGGGCGGGAACCGGAAAGGCAAAACCGCCGATGCTCCGCAGGAACAACCCAAGCCGTCTCAAGTTCCCACAGGGCACGGCTCAGGTGAAACGCAACTGGCGCAGCACACTCCCCACACCCGACCGCAACCGCCCGAGACAGGGCAAAAAGTCAACGATACAGGCGGGGAGCAACAGATTGCCACTGCTGGCAACGCTGGGAACAACCGTACCCCCACCTCCCACCCGGAGCCGCCGCGCGAGAACCTCTCTCCCATCGAGCGGGAGCTGGCTCAGGTCGGCGACAGGTTGAAGACGCCTCACAACCTGATACGGGGCGTTCTGGGGAGCCTCGCGTCCGCAACACGTAGCGCGCCTGCCAGACCCTCCTTCGGACAACTGAGGCTCGAGAAACCGCGCTTGAACGAGAGCCACGCCGACGACAGTGAGGGACAGCCCATGTTCTTGTTCGAAGACCGCACCCCAGCCTTCAAGTGGGAGCCTGTGGCAAATGCGACCTTGTATCGCGTCACGCTGCGCGTCCCCCGAACAGGCGAACAGGTCGATGTGCAAGAACTTCCCCCAGACCGAACTGAGTACCTTGTGGCGCAGTCGCTTGATCCAAGCAAGACCTATGAGCTTACCATCGAAGCGGCTCGCGGGCGGGCAGGAACCCTACGCGGAACCTTGCGGTTCAAGGTGATGTCCGATGAGCAGCGAGACTCTCTCCAATACGCGCGGCGAGAGATGGACAAGACTCCGTTGGTGAGCGGCATAATCTTCTACGCGCTCCAGCAATACAAACCGGCGCTGGAGGCGTTCGAGCGCGCTCAGAGGCTCTACCCAGAAGACGAGACCGTTCGTCGCGCTGTGGAGCGACTGCGGGCGCTGGTCGAGCGATAGGCGCGCCACACGCCCACTCATGTCCCTAAAAACGGTGTATAATAAACACACCGGCATTCTAAAAGTGATAAACAGGCTACAAAAGAGGAGGCAACCATGAGAAACTATGACTGGGATGGCGTGGATTCGCTGGCGTTTGAGATTGCCCGCCTTGAGGAAGCGTCTCGGAACGGCGCAAGCGTTTCAGAAACGGAGCTGAGCGAGGCTTATCATCGTTTGCGCGTGCTGTTGCGCGACCCTGTGTCGAATATGGTGACCGCACTGACGCGCGACTCCAAAACAGCGGAGCAACTCGTCAACGAGTTTCTGGAGCGTGTGCCGCTTCTGTTGCCTGTGCGCGCGGGCGCGAAGATCCCCTGCTCACGCTGGATTGCAGCGGCGGTCATCGAGTTTGTCTATCACGCTATCGAGGGGGCGCATACCGCAATCAGTCGTCAAGAGCAACGCCTGCTGGAAGAGCTGGCTAATACCGACCCTGGTACGCCACTCAGCGCGGAAGAGCTGGACCTGATTGACCGAGTGCGCGGTACTCTTGCACCCGACGAGTTCTTAGTCTGGTACGACTATGTAATCAACGGCTATTGTGTTGCCAACATCGCCCAGTTACATCAGGAAAGCCCTCACTGGATCGAGCAAACGCTTCAGCGTGCCCGACAGAAACTCTGGGACGCCGTCACGACCGATGCGGCGCGGCGTACGAAAACCGATTTGTTCGGTCAAAGCCTGACTTGGTTGGGGACGCTGCCCCTGTATGACCATAGCAGCACAGCGCATAGCGTTGCCAACAACGGCGCGGCGGCAGGCGTCGCCTTCCTTGAAGAGCACCGCTACAGCGACTCGCGTGGCAACTACGCCGCCTACATCGCCTGCGCGTTCCACTGGAAAGACCACCGATTCATCGAGCTGGGTGAACTGGGCGAAAACTGTAATCCTCGCTGTGTGATGACTCTTGACGGCGAGAAGGTCGTCGCCACCAGCGACGCCTGCCAGCTCGTCTGGGACACGCAAGGCGGCGTTCGGCGGTTCACAGAGCGCGGTACGGTACACGGGATGAGTGCCTGTGGGGATGTGCTGGCGGGCGAGTCCGAGGGGCGTGCTGTCTGCTGGCTCCGGGAGCGCATGACGCCGCTCTCGGGCGAGACGCCCAGTACCGCGCGCGCCATCTCCCCTGATGGCAGATATGTCGTTGGACGGATCCGCAACCAGGCGGTGTGTTGGGATACGGCTGCGGGCACGATTCGCCGACTGGGCACTCTGGGGGGCGATAGCAGCGAAGCGCTGGCAGTCTCTGCCGACGGTGCAGTCATCGTTGGGAAAAGCGACGGACGCGCCTTCCGCTGGACGCCTGAAACGGGAACCTGCGCCCTGAGCCAGCACGAGGAAGAAATCAGCACGGCATATAGCGTCTCAAGTGACGGCAGCCGTATCGTCGGCGAGGCGCTGGATGAGGCGAAAGGTCTCTACGCCTTCCTCTGGACCGAAGAAGACGGAATGCAAGACTTGAACATCCTCTTTGCGCACCTGCGTTCGCTGGGCGCAACGCTCGAACGCGCCTACGCCATCTCGCCCAACGGACGCTACATCGTCGGCGAGGGCTACTGCGCCGAAACCGATCGCAAAGAGGCGTTCCTTATTGACCTGGGTGAACTTGCCATCTGAGAGGAGCCGACGATGCGTATCGTTCAGCAGATAGGGATACTTTTGGCGACGATTGCCTTCGCGCTCCTGAGCTGGGCGCACACCGTCCACCATCCGTCACCGACGGAGCAGCGTGATAATCCTGTTCCCCCTGCCCGACAGGAGAAACGGGATATGGAAGCGCGCCTGCGGGAACTGGAGCAGAAGTTTGCGCAAGGCCAGTACTCTGAGCTCCTGCAGACAACTCAGGAGCCGATTCTGCCGCCTGTGCTTCTCAACCATTTGCGCGCTCGTGCGCTCCATCGAGTGCGCCCCCAAGAGCCAGCGCAGCGCGAGGAGCTGATTCGACTCTGGGAAACGGTGCGCCAGTCGTATCGAGAGCTGGGCTACGCACCTACCGAAGTAGAAGCAACGCTTGCACTGGCGTTTTGCTACTGGCAAACGAACCGGGCACGCGCGGAATCGCTGCTCAACGAGGCATGGGCGCGGGTCGATGCAGGCTCAGGTGAACCCCTGCTTCTGGCACAGGCGCTAAGCTTCTGCGCAGAAGACTGGTTCGAAATGGGAGAATGGACAATCTGCGAGCGTCTGTGGGAGCGCGCACTTGCCCTGCAGGAGGCGCACGGCGCTGAGGAACTCGCACTCGCCCGCACACGCTACAATCTGGGCGTCCTCGCACTCAAGCGAAACCATCTGGAAATGGCGCAAACCCGCCTGCGGGAGGCGTTGGCAACGCAAGAGCAGCTGGCGCCCGACTCTCCTGCACTTGCCTCGACCCTGCTCGCTATGGGCGAACTCGCTCAGCGACGAAGTCAACACGCTGACGCACAAAACTGCTACCAGCGCTCTCTGTACATCCATGGAGCAAGCCGGATCAGTACTTTAGAAACCGCTCGAATCCATCTGGGCTTAGCCGACCTTGCCCGGCAGCAACGGCAGTGGAACGATGCCCAAAACCACTACGAACGCGCCCTCCAAATCGCCGCAACCATCGACCCGCGCGCACGCGAAGCAGGACAAGCACAGGCAGGACTGGGCGTTGTCGCCTTAGAGCAGGACAAACTGGACATCGCTGAAAAATGGCTGCTGCAAGCTCAGGAAAACCCCCGGATAGAGCCGCTTGAAAAAGCGCAGGTTGTCCACGAGCTGGGGCGTGTGGCATGGCGACGCGGTAGGCTGGACGACGCTGCGGCGTATCTGGCACGCGCTCTCGAACAGCAACAATCGCTTCGAGATACGCCACTCAATATTGCGAAAACGCTCTATAACTTGGGCGCGCTGATGTTAGAGCGTGGCGAGCTCCTGCAGGCGCGCGACGCATTCACACAATCCCTGGAAATACGGGAGCGTGAAGCACCGCGTTCACTGCCTGTGGCGCATACGCTCATGGGGCTGGGATTCGTCGCTTTCTATAAAGCGGATTTCATCGAGGCACGCCGCTTTTTTGAGCAGGCACGCGCCCTGTATGAATCGCTCAACGCAGAACCCGTTGACCGCAGCCGCGCACTCACCGCGCTGGGGCTGGTCGCTGTCGAAATGGCGGAACTCGCCCACGCGCAGAGCTTGTTAGAAGAATCGCTCCGACTGCAAGAAGAAAGTCGCCTGACGAACACAGCGCTGCACGCCCAGACACGAATTGGACTGGGCAACCTGCATCTGCGTCGGGGAGACTGGGACGCCGCCTCGCGCCACTATCGCCGCGCCCACGATATCGCATCGCAGTCAATCAGCATGCTGGGACTTCGCGCCCAGGCGCTGACGGGGCTGGGAAATCTCGCTTTTCGACAGCGCGACCTAAGGCAAGCCGAGACCTACTACAAACAAGCGCTGGAAATCTTAGAAACCCACTTTCCCCGTTCTCCGCTGACGGTATTGGTGTTACTTAACTATGGCATGGTGGCTCTGGAGTCGGGCGACCCCGATGTCGCACAGACCTGCTTTAGTGACGCAGAGAAAGCGACGGCGCAATTGCCCGACAGCGATTTGGCGGTGCGCGCACGCCTGAACAGAGCGATCCTTCAGATACGAAATGGCGCGACTGCCGACGCTTTGCCAACCCTGAATCAGCTCATCCCGATTTTACAATCCGCCGGAAGGAGCCGCCTGCTTCTGGGGCAAGCCCTTTTCTATCGGGGCGTGTCGCAGGCGCGTCAGGGGAACGACGACGCCGCGCGGAACGATTTCAATCGCGCTCTCGAACTCTATCAGCAGGTCGCACCGAACACAATTTTCGTCGCGCTAACCCAGCTGAATCTCGCCAAGCAGGACTATCGTGCCAGCAACGCGCCCAGCGCCCGCACGCGACTGGAACAAGCCGTAGGCATCATTGAACGGCAACGCAATCTGATACTCGACCCTGACCTGCAGGTAGCATTCAGTGAGAACTACTTCGAAGCCTATACCCTGCTGGCGTTGCTGGAGGCGGAACGCGGCAACGCCGCACGCGCTGCCGAACTGCTGGAACAAAGCCGCGCCCGCACACTGCTCGCACAAATACAACGCGCGCAAGTTGAGCGACATAACGCATCGCCTCAGTGGCAATCGCCTCTGGGCGAGTTGCGTCAGTTGGAGGCGGAACGCCTCGAAGTCCGCCGCCAGATAGCCGCCCACTACCTCATGACGGAGAACAACTCCCTTTCAGAGGAAGCGGAAGGAAAAGTACACGCGCTCTACGAGAAACTTGCCGCCATCGAGCGACGACAACAAGAGCTGGAGTCGGTAATCCGGGCGCGGTTTCCTGCCGAGGCGAGCCTGCTAACGCCGCCGCCCATCAATCTCGCTATAATGCAGCAGCTGCTTGAATCCGACGCTGCGTTAGTTTTTCACGCCCTCGTGGAGGGAAATATCCTCATCGTCGTCGTCACAAAACAAGCGATTCATGCCCATCATCAGCCTATTAGACCGTCCGAGTTGCGGGAAGACCTGCGCGAGCTGCTGGCGCGCATTCGGACGCGCGACGAAACACCTGAGTTGATTGAGACCAGTGCCCGGCTCTATCAAACCCTGCTCGCGCCTATTGCTCAGTGGCTGCAACCGGTAAAGCGTGTCTTGCTTTGCCCAGAAGGCGAGCTGAACCAACTACCTTGGGCGGCGTTGGTTGTCGAGAAGCGTGATGGCAAGCCCATCTACTGGATCGAGCGTGTGGCAATCCATCTGACGCCTTCGATGAGCGTCTATCGGTACGCCCGCTTACTCACCCCCGCTCCGCAGGGCGCGTTGGTCGCCGCTGTGTCCGAATATGGAGCAATGACGACGCAATCTGATTCGGCTCCATCGACGAGTGCGCGCATCGATATCGCACGGGAGCGCGGCACGCGGAGCGCACCCTTGACCAATCTTCCCGCCGCAGCCAAAGAAGCCGATGCGCTTGCAAAAATCATCCCGAACGCTCAGGTCTTGCGGGAATACGAAGTTCATCCTGCGGCTGTTCAGGAGCGGGCGCGCGCCGTGCGTGTCCTTCACTTTGCCTGCCACGCCGAGGCGGACAGCGCCAATCCACTGAACTCCGCTCTCAAGTTCGGTGGTCAGAGTGAAAGACAACTCACCGCAGCACAGATTATGGCTCAGTGGCGACTGCAAGCGGACATGGTGATGCTGAGCGCGTGCGAAACAGCCAGCGGTAAGGTGTACCGCTATGAAGGTGTGATTGGACTGGCGCGCGCGTTCCTGCACGCGGGCACAAAGTCGGTGGGTGCGACCTTGTGGAAGGTCGAAGACGAAAGTACGGCGCAGCTCGTCGAAGACTTCTACAAGGGCTATATCCTACAGAAGCTCCCGAAAGACCGCGCGCTCCAGCAAGCGCAGGTGCAGATGTTGAAGCGCAACCGCGCCCCCTATTACTGGAGTGGTTTCGTGCTGATTGGAGATTGCCAGTGAAACAAGTGGAAACCCTGTCACATGGAGGCGCGTGAATGTGTATACTCCTCCAGCGGAGCGAATCTTGCGGTGTTTGCAAGGAGGTAGGCAGAGCGCAGCCGACCGTATAACGATGTGTCTGGCCGGCATGGTCTGCTCCTCGCCGCCTTAACAAAAACGCGTGCAGGATTGCTTCAACGGTGCGACGAGGAAGACCGATGGAATCGATTCGAGAGAACAGGCAGGGATGGACGCCTCTGGAGCGGCGTCTGGCAGAGCGACTCAGACGCACCCCGATAGGTGCTTGTCTGGGCTTTGACCAATTGATAGAGCTGGCACGACGGGGGCAGCGCGCGATACACTATCGGGCGTTGATGCTCCACATCATTTCCTGCCCTGACTGCCGACGCTCCTATCTACAAGTACGCGCCATCGTACAGGCGCAGCGCCCACGCTTGCTGCGCTGGCTCGATCGCCTCTTATTACGATGGAGGCGATAGCTACGCCCTTTTCACCGCCGCGCGAATTGCCTCTAAACACGCACGCAGGTCGGGTAGCGGGTCGTCGGGGTTCTCCTCGTACTCCAGCGCGAGGCAACCCTTGAAATCAATACGGCGCAACGCTCGGAGAAACCCCACTACATCCAAGTCGCCCTTGCCGATGAGCGTGTATTGCGTGCGGTCTTTCACATCCTTGATATGCACCGCATGCACGCGCTTGCCGAACCGCCTGGTGGCTTCCACGGGGTCTTCCCCCGAGCGCAAAAAGTGCGCCGTGTCGACGCACGCGCCAATCCATTCGGGCTGCCCTCGCATCGCCTCCTCCACACTGCGAATCGTGTCGTAGCGCGTGTTCGGACCGTGATTGTGGATGGCGACCGGGATTTTGAACTCCTCGCATAGACGCGCGAGGTAGCGGAAGCTCTCAGGCGCAGGGTCGGCGGTGAGGACGGGAATGCCCATCGCTTTAGCGAACTCGAAAATCACCCGCGCCGACTTCTCGTTCCCATCGAAGCTGACCACGCCATACGCTGCCACTTCCACGCCCGACTTGGCAACCGTCTGCTTCATTTCGTTCCATTTTTCAGGCGCGCTGAAGTAGGGCAGGTGCGCCATGAACGCTTCGATGTAGCGCAATCCCAGCTCCCGCGTGGCGCGGAGCATTGCCTCCAGCCCCATCTTGCGCATCGAGTAGCTCTGCACGCCCATCTTGAACGGGGCATAGGGGTTTTCCTGAACGATTCGTCGGAACATAGGCAACGATTTCGAGGCACGGTGAAGGATTCCTGCAGAAACGCCGCCCCCTCTCCCGCACCGGAGAGGGGGCTGAGGATGTGATTAACATCCACTACCGAAGTTGAACAGCACCACCAGCAGGTCAGCGTCATCTACGACTTGGTCGCAGTTCGTATCCACGCGACCGAGGTTCTGCCCTGTGCTGCCAAAGGCGAACAGCACCGCCAGCAGGTCAGCGTCGTCCACACAGCCGTTGCCGTCCACATCGCCGTTATGCGTCACACAGCAATCGGCAGGGTTGCCGCGCGTTGCGCCCTGCGCGTTGGTGAGCGTAATGGTGTAGATTCCGCCCGCTGCAGTCGCGCCCTGCCATCTATCCACCCGATACAGTCGGTCGGGTCCGTCGGGGCAGCGCACGCCTGTAAACGGCGTATTGTTCCAGAGGAGTCGGCTCTCACAGCCCAGCGCGTCACGGTTATAGCGACTGATTGCCA
>JAOAES010000188.1 GCA_026416655.1 Fimbriimonadales bacterium | reverse complement strand
GTGAGCGCGTTCCGCAGGGTTTTGCGCCGCTTGCCGAAGCCCGCCCGCGTGAGCTTGAAAAACCACTTCTGCTCCAGCGGCGGCAAGCGGTCGGGCAGGGGCGTCAGGCGCACAATCGCCGAGTCCACCTCAGGCTGTGGGTAGAACGCTGTGTTCGGCACGCGCCCCAGATACTCGGCGTTCGTATGATATTGCACGAAGAGGCTTAGTGCGCCATAGGCGGTTCCCCCCGGCTTGGCGACCAGCCGCTCCGCCACCTCCTTCTGCACCGTCAACACAATCAACGGGATATACGCTTTATACTTCAGCAGATGCTCCAGCAACGGCGAGGTAATCGAGTAGGGGATGTTCGCAACGACTTTCGCCTGCGACTCGCCGCGGAGCAGTTCGGGCACGGGCTGGCTCAGCGCGTTCGCCTGAATCAGTGTGATGTTCGCAATCCGCTGTTCGTCAATAATGCCCTGCAAAATAGCAACGAGCCGCGCGTCTACCTCCACAGCAATCACCTGTCGCACGCGCTCCGCCATCAGCAGGGTCAGCGCGCCCAGCCCCGGACCGATTTCCAACACGGCGTCTTCCGCCTGCAGGTTCGCCGCCTCCAGCACCCGCAGCGCCACGCGCCGATCGGTCAAAAAGTTCTGTCCCCAGCCTTTGGATGGGCGCACATGATACTCCTGTAGCCACGCGCGTATCTGGCGCAGCGAAAACGGGTTCAACTCGCTCATAGGGTACAATAGTCTACCGTATGAGCATACCCGATGCAGCAAAATTACAGGCAGAGGTGCTAATTCAGGCGTTGCCTTACATTCAGAAGTGGAGAGGAGCCATCTTTGTCGTCAAGTACGGCGGCGCGGCGATGGGCGAGAACGGCTTGGCGGCGCAGGTGATGCAGGACATCGTGCTGATGCACTGTGTGGGCATTCGCCCTGTAATCGTGCATGGCGGCGGGCCCGAAATCTCCGACCTGATGAAACGGCTCGGCAAGCAACCCCAGTTCGTGAACGGTCTGCGCGTAACCGACGCCGAGACGATGGAGCTGGTGGAGATGGCGCTCACGGGCAAGACGAACCCGCGCCTCGTGGCGTTGATTCAGCAACAGGGCGGGCGCGCCGTTGGACTCTCCGGCAAGGATGGGGGACTGATACGCGCCCGCAAAATCCAAAGCGAAGTCGATCTGGGCTTCGTGGGTGAGGTGGACGCCATCGAACCGAGCATCATCCTCTCGACGCTGGAGGCAGGCTACATTCCCGTCGTTAGCCCTGTGGGCATGGGAGCGGACGGAGCGACCTATAATCTGAACGCGGATTTCGCAGCGGGCGCATTAGCGGGCGCGTTAGGAGCCACGAAGTTCATCCTGATGACTGACGTGCCCGGCGTGCTAAGCGACCCCGACGACCCGACCTCGCTGATTTCGGAACTGACGCGCGAGCAGGCGCAGCGCATGCTGGAAAACGGGCGCGTGTCCGGCGGGATGATTCCCAAGTTGCAGGCGTGCCTGACCGCGCTGGAAAGCGGCTGCCCCCGCGCCCACATCATCGACGGGCGAATCCCGCACGCCCTGCTCATCGAGGTGTTCACCGACGCGGGGATCGGCACGATGATCCGCTAATTCGGCAAATTTTCGCCTCGAAAGCCCGAAAAAATGCGCCGCCCCCCTTGACTTGTAGACAAATGATAGTGTACAATATTCTACAAGGCACAAGCCGCCGTTTCATGGGCTGTTTTGAGCGGAGCAACGGGGAGGGACTCCTCCCCCTCCCCAATCAATAGGAGGCGACGATGGCGAAAGCACTGACGAAACCGCAACGGGCGATACTGCAGTTCATCGTGCAGTTCACGCGCGAACACGGCTACCCGCCGACCATCCGCGAGATCCAGCAGGGCATCGGCGTCATCAAGAGCCTGCGCGGGATTACCCTGCACCTCGACGCGCTGCAGCGCAAGGGCTATATCGAACGGGGCAATCAGGCGCGGTCAATTCGCGTCATTCACCCCGATTACCAGCCTGACCGCGAGCGCGCCCGCCTGCTGCCGCTGGTGGGCACTATCGCCGCAGGAACCCCGATTCTCGCCCACGAGAATGTAGAAGACCTCATCCCCGTACCCGCCGATATGGTGCGCAATGTGGAGAATGCGTTCCTGTTGCGCGTCAAGGGCGACAGTATGGTGGGCGAGCATATCCTGCCGCGCGATTTGGTGGTCATCAAGCCGCAGCAGACCGCCTACAACGGCGAACTGGTGGCGGTATTGATTGGCGAGGAAGCGACCATCAAGCGCATCTTTTTCGAACGCGGGCGCGTGCGCTTGGAGGCAGCGAACCCCGCCTACGAGCCGATCTACGCCCCCATCGAAGAAGCACGGGTGATTGGCAAGGTAATCGGGCTGCTGCGCGACTACGGACAGATGGGCGTGTAGCACGGGCGGGCTGCTGCAGTTTTTCAGCGAGTTGAGCGCAGTGCCAGGCACGTTCGCTGGATGCAGGCACTCGATGAGCGTGGCCGCATTGCAGGGATGAGGAAGGGAAGGCGTCCGGGATGGGGACGGTCTTCCCAGACCGCGAGTCGTTTTCTCCCCCGCAAAGGTTGATGTATCAACATGTATACAACGCTCTCCATTTAGGGCATAATTGATATGAACGCACCATGCGCGAATCGAGGTGGTACTTTCAGTTTTTTGGGGGTTTCGAAGCGCGCTGTGGGACGCTTCGGATTAATCGCTTGCGCACGGCGAAAACAACCGCGCTGCTGGCGTATATGGCGACTCACCCACCGCATCGGTTCGCACGCGATAGGCTGGCGGAGCTGTTCTGGAGCGACTTAGAAATCGAGCGGGCGCGGAACAACCTGAGCGTTGCGTTAAACGCCCTGCGCCACGCTTTTCACCGGGAGGAGGCGCAGCCTCTTATCTACGCAGACGCTTTCACAGTCGGACTGACGCCAGAACGGTTCGCCGCCGATGTGCTGGAGTTCGAGGATGCTTTGGTGGTGGCAAGGCGGACCTCCGACCCCGCGCTACGCTACGAGCAACTCAGCCGCGCCGTGCATCTGTATCAGGGCGACTTCTTGCCATGCGTGTATGAGGAGTGGGCGATTCAGAAAGCCGCCCTGTTGCAGGGCGACTGCCTGGCGGCGCTGGAGCAACTCATCGCCATCGACTTAGAGCGCGGCGACCTGACGCAGGCGCAACAGTGGCTGCATAAGACGCTTGCGATTAACCCCGACGATGGGGACGCGCTGTGCC
This sequence comes from Fimbriimonadales bacterium, assembly GCA_026416655.1. GTDB lineage: Bacteria > Armatimonadota > Fimbriimonadia > Fimbriimonadales > GBS-DC > GBS-DC. The sequence goes on along the minus strand of JAOAES010000188.1, from coordinate 61 downwards.
AGTTGGCGGAGTTGTATCTGGATGGGCGTCAGTACGAGGCAGCGGCGCAAGTATGTCGCTC
>JAOAES010000173.1 GCA_026416655.1 Fimbriimonadales bacterium | reverse complement strand
GTGTGGGGGCACTGGAGCGTTGCGCTATACGATGTGCCGATTCTGCTCCAGCCAGCGGAGCTGATGGGCGCGTGGGGGCTGGAGTTTCTGGTTGCACTGTGGAACGGGCTGTTGGTGTACGCATTCTGGCTCTGGCAAGGGGGCAGGCGAAGCGCCTTGATTGCTTTGGGGGCGGGAATGCTGATAGGTGTAGTCGTCCTCTCCTTTTACGGCACGGCGAAGCAGGGCGAATGGCGGCTCGCCAACGCCCGCGTGGGACAGTTCACGCGCCTCATCGCCCTCGTGCAGCCGAATGTGAACCTTGCGGCGCGCTACACGCCCGATACATGGGAGCCTATCCGCCAGCGAATCGCCGCACAAGTGCGCCAAGCAGGCACAATAACTCGCGACTGGCGCGCCCGCCTAAACCAGCCCCCCCACCCCGACCTGATTGTGCTGCCCGAAGTGATAGAGCCGTTCGCGATGCCTGACAGCACAACGACGTTCCAGTTCTGGCAGTCGCTGGCGCAGGAAGTGGGCGCGCCGCTCCTGGTGGGCGGTTATCGCATCGCGCAGCGCGAGCCGCGCCAAGTCGCCAACACGATGCACCTCTTTCTGCCCGATGGAAGCTGGCAGTATCACGACAAGCTGCAACTTGTGCCGATGGGCGAGTATGTGCCCTATCGCCCGTACCTGCCGTTCCTGAGCGTATTCGGCGTGGTGGAAGAGGATATGTACGCGGGGAGCGACCTGAAGCCACTGCAGGCAGGCGATTTGAAAATCGGCGCGGTGATTTGTATGGAGTCGACCTACCCGTGGATTGCGCGGGGAATGGCAAACGCGGGCGCGAACCTGCTTGTGGTTGGCTCCAACGAGTCGTGGTTTGGGCGCACCGCCGCGCTGGAGCAGCATCTGGCGTTCAGTGTGCTGCGGGCGATTGAGACGCGCCGCTGGGTCGTGCGCTGCGCCCCTGAAGGAATCAGCGCGTTCATCAGCCCCAGCGGTGAGATTGTGCGACGCGCCCACGCATTTCAGGAAGCGGTGGAGTCGCTTGCGGTTAATCCCAGCGCGCCCCAAACGCTCTACCTGCGCTGGGGGGACTGGATGGTGGGAGTCGGTGTTGCGCTTGCGATTCTGGCTCTTGCGGCGCGACTCGTTTCCCTAAAACCCTGAAGATTCTCCCCTTGCTTGCCGACAATTTTCCCTGAACACGCGCCGATGTGGTGTGGAAAGAGGCACTTGACTCCGGGAGCCTTAATTGGGTATATTAAAGAACGGAGGAGAGAACAGGAACCCCCTACACACCGCAGGCAAGGAAGCCAGCAGTCTTGTAAGTTGGGGCGTTGCCCCTCATCGAGGACGATTACTCTTTTATTCCTGCTGGTTTGCAAAGTTGCGTCCACTTCAGGCACAGATTATTTGTGCGTCTGTCGCCTACGCTGACGCTTTCTATTAGAAGGCGTGTGTTCCACCTTGGGAGGTGAAATAATGACACGACGAACCGAAACTCGGAACCGTCCGCAGGTAGCGTTCGTGAGTACATATCCGCCCACGGAGTGCGGATTGGCTACCTTCACACAGGATGTTTTACAGGCGGTGGAAAGGCACGGTTGGGATGGTGTGGTGGTCTCAGCAGACCACGAAACGCGCATCAACCATCCTGATCCCCGCGTCATCTACCAGATTCGGCGCGAGGAGACTGACGACTACATCGAGGCGGCGCAGCTGCTGAACCGCTCTCCCGTGCGCGCGGTCAGCCTGCAGCATGAGTACGGCATTTTTGGCGGTGAGATGGGCGATAAGGTGCTGACCTTTCTGAAGCACCTGCGTGCGCCTGTGGTGACGACTTTGCATACAGTGGTTCCCAAGCCGTCAGAGCCGATGCGCGAGATTTTGCAGGCGGTGGTGCGCGCCTCCGACGCAGTGGTGGTGATGGCAGGCACGGCGGTTCGCCTGCTGGATACGGTTTACCATGCCCCGACCCACCATGTCTATGTAATCCCGCACGGTGCGCCAGAGCCGTTGCCGATTAGCCCGCAGGAAGCGAAAGCGCGCATCGGCATGAGCGGACGGATTGTTCTCAGCACATTCGGACTGGTCAGCCGCGGCAAGGGCATCGAGGATGTGATACGCGCCCTGCCCGCCGTCGTGGAGCAGTTCCCGAATGTGATGTACCTCGTGCTGGGCGAGACGCACCCGAAAGTGCGGGCGCACGAAGGCGAATCGTACCGGGAGTTCCTGATGAGCGAGGTGGAGCGACTTGGACTGCAGAACCATGTCGTGTTTGTGAACCGCTACCTGTCGCTGGAAGACATTCGCCTCTATCTGCGCGCGACGGATGTGTATATCACGCCGTATCTGAACCCGGACCAGATTACGAGCGGCACGCTGGCGTATGCGATTGCGGCGGGCTGCGTCGCGCTGTCCACGCCGTACCTGTACGCCCGCGAGGTGCTGGGCGACGGCGGCGGGATGCTCGTGCAGTTCAACAACCCGCACTCCATCGCAGACGCACTGCTGCAGCTGCTTTCTGACCCTGTGCTGATGCGCTATCACCGACTCGTGGCGCAGCGCAAGGCGGCAGGGCTAAGCTGGCACAAGGTGGGGCAAGCGTATGCGCGGCTGTTCGACCGTGTGGGGCGCGACCTCGCGCTGCCATTCGGCGTGGTGCAGCCCGCAATGGCGAGCTATCTGGAGAGTCAGCGGGCGGGTTAACGAAACTCGCCCTGACTGACTCGTCTAAACGCCCCGATTGCGTAGTCAACTGCCGCGTCGTCGATGTCTTTGTGCGTGACGAGGCGTAAACGACGCGGGTCCAGAGCGATACACAGCACGCCCTGTTCCGCGAGGGCGCGCTCCACCTCAATCGCGGGGCAATCCGTGCGCACATAGACCATGTTGGTCTGTACCGTGTGCAGGTTCACCGAAAAGCCGGGCATCTCCGCAATCGCTTCGGCAAGGCGTTTTGCGCGGGCGTGGTCTTCCGCAAGGCGGTCAATCATTGTGTCCAACGCCACAAGACACGCCGCCGCCAGCACGCCCACCTGACGCATGCCCCCGCCCAGCAACTTGCGCACTCGATGCGCTTCACGAATAAAATCGCGCGAACCTGCCAGAACCGAGCCAACGGGACAGCACAGCCCCTTAGAAAAGGCAATCATCACCGAGTCCACATAGCGTGTCCACGCCTGAACCGAGACGCCCTGCGCCACTGCGGCGTTGAACAGCCGTGCGCCGTCTAAGTGTAGCTTCAGGTTGCGCTGCTCGACGAGCGTGCGCAGCGCGGGCATCTGCTCAGGGGGCAGAATCGTGCCCCCACAGCGGTTGTGCGTGTTCTCGATGCACACCACGCGCGTGCCCGGCGTGTGGTCATCGGCGATGCGAATCCGCGCCTTGATGTCGCTGAGCGCGAACACACCGTCGGTGATGGGGTAGGTCTCGACCTGCACGCCAGAAATCACGGCGGGTCCTGCCAGTTCATAGTGCAGGATATGGCTCTCGGCGTCGACTAAAATCGAGTCGGTCGGCTGCGTCCAGACCTTGATAGCGATTTCGTTCGCCATCGTGCCCGACGGGGTGAACAGCGCGGCTTCATGTCCCAGCAGTTCCGCGACGCGCTCCTGCAGGCGGTTCACGGTGGGGGCTTCGCCGTACACATCGTCGCCCACCTCGGCGTCCGCCATCGCGCGGCGCATTTCGGGCGTGGGCAAGGTCACCGTGTCGGAACGGAGATCGACGCGCATAGTAGAAAGCATACCTCAGAACATCTCAAGAGAAGAAGCATCATCGCTCATTCAAAAGTCTTCGTAGAAAGGGTGTTCCATTTCCAACCCAACTGATGTATAATCGTTCGCGCGGTCGCGTCATAGCTGTAAACAACAAGTTGCGTTCACGCTGCAGAGCGTCGCCTGTTGTGTCTGCAATAGTCACTGCACCCAGTGGGAACAAATCAGCAGCCACAATTGCTACCGCACGGAACTCTAACCCCTTGATCGCGTGAGCTGTATCAACATAGATCTCATATTCCGATGCCTTGCATTCGAACTCGCAAGCTTTCAGCCCCAGAT
>JAOAES010000068.1 GCA_026416655.1 Fimbriimonadales bacterium | reverse complement strand
GGTGATCTGCTGTTCACGGTGGTCAATATCGCCCGCCACGCGAAGGTGGACGCGGAGGACGCTCTGCGTACGATGGTCGACCGCTTCACGCACCGGTTCCAGTGGATGGAGGCAGAGGCGGCGCGTCAAAACCGCCCGCTGGAGAGCCTGAGCGCGGAGGAGTGGGAGGCGTTGTGGCAGCGAGCGAAAGAGTCCAGCGGAGGTTGAGGTTGGTAGCCTCCGCCTCCAACCTCCGCACAGAGATCCCTCCAGTGGCAGCCCCTGTCTTCTGTCCCCTGCCACTTCAGGTATCATATACCCTGCCCCATCACGGAGGACATGATGATTGTTAGAGAGTGGCTTAAGAAGTTGATGGACACCAGCGAGCGCGATGTGAAGCGGCTGATGAGCGTCGTCCAGAAAATCAACGCGCTCGAACCCGACTTTCAGGCGTTATCCAACGAACAACTGAGAGCGAAAACAGACGAATTCAAAAAACGATTGCAGGATGGCGAAACGCTGGACGACATTCTGCCCGAGGCGTTCGCAGCGTGTCGCGAGGCGGCGCGCCGCACGCTGAACATGCGCCACTTCGATGTGCAGCTGATCGGCGGTATCGTACTGCATCAAGGGCGCATCGCCGAGATGAAAACAGGCGAGGGCAAGACGCTCGTCGCCACGCTGCCCCTGTATCTGAATGCGCTGCTGGGCAAGGGCGTGCATCTGGTCACCGTGAACGACTACCTCGCGCGACGCGACGCCGTGTGGATGGCACCCATCTACCACCTGCTTGGGCTGAGCGTCGGCGTGATTCAGGGGCAAAGCGCGGAGACCGACGAACGCGGCGGCTCCTATATCTACGAACCCGGCTACCAGCACCCCGACCCGCGCTATCTGCACCTGCGCGAGGTCACCCGCAAGGAAGCCTACGCCGCCGACATCACCTACGGCACCAACCACGAATACGCTTTTGATTACCTGCGCGATAACATGGTCTACTCGCCTGATGACCTCTCCCAGCGCGAACTCTACTACGCGATTATCGACGAGGTGGACAGCATCCTCATCGACGAAGCGCGCACCCCGCACATCATCTCCGGGCAGATTGAAGAAGATTTGACGATCTACACGCGCGTGGATTCGTATGTGCGCCGTCTGCAGGCAGGACGCGACTATGTGGTGGACGAGAAGCACCACGCCGTGACACTCACGGAAGAGGGAACTGAGCGGCTGGAGCAGATGATGGGCGTGAAAAACCTCGCCGACGAGGTGGAGTTAATGCCCTACATCAACGCCGCGCTCAAGGCGCACGGCTACTTCAAGAAAGACATTCACTACGTGGTGCGCGGCGGCGAGATTATCATCGTCGACGAGTTCACAGGACGCCTGATGCACGGCAGACGCTTCAGCGACGGCATTCATCAGGCGTTGGAGGCGAAAGAGGGCGTGCCCATCAAGCAGGAGAGCCAGACGATTGCCGTCGTGACCTTCCAGAACTACTTCCGACTCTATCAGAAACTCGCGGGCATGACGGGCACGGCGAAAACCGAAGAGGAAGAGTTCCGCAAGATTTACGGTATGGATGTGGTGTGCATCCCGACGCACCGCCCCATGATTCGCGTCGATCACCCCGACGTGGTCTACAAGAATATGGAAGCGAAGCTGCGCGGGATTGCGCTGGAGATCCTGCGCCTCTACACCAAGCAGCAGCCGGTGCTGGTCGGTACACGCTCCATCGAGATGTCGGAGGTGGTCTCCTCGCGATTGACCTTCGACAAACTGCAGCTGCTGACGCTCATCGAGCGCGTGCGGCGTGAGCTGGAGACGAACAAGAGCATTGAGAAAGCCAAAAAAGAGGAGTGGCGCAAGACGCTGCTGATGCCCCTAAACACGCTCTCGATGCGCCAGATTACGCCGATGTTGCGTGATTTGGGGCTGCCCACCAGCCCGACCGACCCTGCCCACGTGAAATGGTTCCTCGAACACTGGGAGCTGCCCGAAGCGAACGCCGATTACTTCATCGAGGCGATGGAGCATGGCATTCCGCACAATGTGCTGAACGCGAAGTACCACGAGAAGGAGGCGGCGATTATCGCCGAGGCGGGGCGTAAAGGTGCGGTGACGATTGCGACCAACATGGCGGGGCGCGGCGTGGACATCCTGCTGGGTGGCTCGATTGTGAAACAGGAGCCGAAGCCCGAGAGCGAGGACGGCGCAGACAACGCCGAAGCCACGCCCCAAGAAGAGATTTCGTTCCGACGCGGAGGCAAGGTGCGCGCTGCGCCGCCGCTGCCCCTCTCCGAACAGGAACGCTCCGTCGCCGCCGAGGAGGTGCGCAAACTCGGGGGACTGTTCGTGCTGGGCACGGAACGCCACGAGAGCCGCCGCATCGACAACCAGCTGCGCGGACGCTCCGGGCGACAGGGCGACCCCGGCGAATCGCGCTTCTACCTGTCGCTGGAAGATGAACTCGTGCGCCTGTTCGCCGAGAACCTGCGCAACAGCCCCCTGCTGAAGACCTGGCCCGAAGATGAGCCGCTTGAGGCAAAGATGCTCACCAAAGCCATCGAGGGGGCGCAAAAGCGCGTGGAGCTGCACAACTTCTCCATCCGCAAGCATGTGTTGCAGTATGACGATGTGCTGAACAACCAGCGTCTGCAGATTTACAACCTGCGCCGTCGGGTGCTGTTCGGCGAGGGCACGCGCGACCTTGCGCTGACCTACATCGACGAGGTAGTCTCGGAAGTCGTCGACGAGTTCGCCCCACGCAACTTGCCGCCCACTGAGTGGGATCTGCAGGGTCTGTATCAGCGGCTGAACACGATTTTCCCGCTGGAGTTCTTCGTCAAGCCCGACGACTTCACCTTCACGCGGCACGACCTGCTGCTGGATCAGGTGCGCGAGTGGGCGGAACAGGCGTACGCGATGCGCGAGGAGCAGCTCGGCGCGGATCTCGTGCGCGAAATGGAGCGATATTTCATGCTGCAGGTCATCACGCGCCGCTGGGTGGAACATCTGGCGTCGATGGAGTACCTGCGCGAGGGCATCGGGCTGCGCGGCTACGGTCAGATCGACCCGCTGGTGGCGTACAAGCAGGAGTCGGCGAAGGTATTCGCGGACACGCTGCACGCGATACGCAACGATGTGGTGATGTTCCTGTTCCACGCACAGGTTGCGCCACCGCAGCCGCGTCAAGTGGTGCGGATTGCAGGCGATGCGAACCCCGCGATGGCGGGCGCGCGCGGCGGCATGGGCGTGCAGCGGCTTGCCGAAGACGCTGAGGCGTCAACCGCCAGCGTGGGCGGTGCATCCAGCGGCAAGATAGGACGCAATGACCCGTGCCCCTGCGGTAGCGGCAAGAAGTATAAGAAGTGTTGCTACCCGAAGTACGGGTGAAGTCGCTTCCGTAGCTTCTCTCGCGCGTGCTGCCGGGCGCGGATGACCGCGCGTGGCGTGAGGTTTAGGATTGCGGCAATCGTCTTATCGGGCAGGGGCGCGAGCGACGCCAGCCCGCGATAAGAGGCGTCCAGCGCCCCCTGCTCAACCAGCATTTCCGCCAGTTCCGCCTCCAGCGCGAGTACGAACGCCACCGCGTGGTGGCAGGGCATTTCCCGCAACGCCGTTGCCACACGCGCTGCGAATCGCGTGTCGTCCAGATGCTCCGTCGGCGTCTCGCAACGCGGATGCAGCGACTCCGGCAACACTTCCAGCGATTGGTGCGCTCTTCGCGCGCGTAGGGCGCGACCGTATGCCCGCTGACACACCTGCTGCACAAACCCCGCCAAACACGGCTCCCAATGCGCGGCATGCTCGGGCAGCTTGAAGCGCAGCACGGCGATACGCGCCTCGCTGAGGATGTCCTCTAAGTCCTGCTGACACAGGGGCGCAGGATTCATCGCGTTGCGCCGCTGGAGCCAACGCTGGGCATAATCCTCCGCAAAGCGAAGCCACTCCGCCAGTTCCCGCTCCTGTTGCTGCTCAAGCCATGCCTCATAAAAATCGGTTGTATGTGCCATATCGCACCTCCGTACACGCAAGAGGATACGACAGGGCACTGAAAATCCACTGAAAAAGATTGCTTGGGGACTGAAAGGCTTTGTTGGGGAAAGGGGTCTCGAATAGTTGTAGGGGCGCGTCGCGGACGCGCCCCTACAGGTCAGCCAAGTAAAGGCGCAGCGACCTACTTCGTGTCTGCCTTCTCAGGCTTGCCCTGCAGTTTGGAGACCTCTTCCGCCTTCTTAGCGAAGGTTTCGGGGTCTTTCAGGAACTTGCTCTTGCAGCCGTTGCAGCAGGTGTAATAGACCTTGCCGTTGTAAGTGAAACGGACTGCGGACGCCTCTTCCAGCTCCTCGCCCGAGACGGGGCAGATGAGTTTGTCGGCAGGGGCGGTTGCTGCGGCAGTCTGCGTGGCTGACTGCTTGTCTGCGCAGCAGCCACCTGTTTTTTGTGCGGTCGCTTTGTCACCTGCACAGCAGGCGGCGCCTTCTGCCTTCGTCTCGCCACTGCAGCAGGCGCTGCCTTCCTTCGTAGCGGCGGTGTTGCTTACGGTGCGGGTGTTTGACGCCTGCTGAATATACTTCTGGGGGTTCTTCCTGAACTCCGCAAGGCAGTTCTGACAGCTGAAGTAGTAAGTCTTGCCCTGATAGGTCAGCTTGGGGGCTTTCTTGATGTCGGTGATGACCTTGCCCGTAACAGGGCATCGCACCTCTTGCTTCTTCGCTGTGGTCTGTTTCGTCTGCTGGGGTTTCTGACTGCTCGTCTTATTCGTCTGCACAAAGGCGATGGAGCTAATCGTAAAGCTCATCGCGAACACAGCAACTACCAGTCCGAAATTGCGCATCGTCGGTTCCTCCTAAGCCTGTATTATACCCCCATGCCTGCAGCCACAGTGATACAAGGTATAATTTTGCCCCAGCCCAGGTGGCGGAACGGCAGACGCGGGGGACTTAAAATCCTCTGGGGCAACCCGTGCGGGTTCGAATCCCGCCCTGGGCACCAGATACCATCGGTAGCGTCCTGTGCCCGCGTGTCCTACCATCCCTTGCCCTTGTGTGTCCACCAGCCCAATACCCTGCATGCCGTATCCCCTGATTGAACACGCGTTTCCACTCGCCCCTAAAACCCTTCCCGAAACCCCGTCAGCCAATCAGGTGTATACTTTGTGGAGACAGCCATGTACAGATGGGCGGCGTTTGGACTACTGATAAGCGCGCTTTGGGCGCAGGAGCCGAAATCGCGCATCGATTTCGAGAGCCAACAGCACGGCTGGTTCGTGCTGCCCGGCGCCAACGGGAAGGTCGAACTCACCGAGAATCCCAACGATGTGAAGGCAGGCAAGCGTGCCCTACGCTATACCTACACCGCTGCGGCGGGAAAGCTGAACGCGATTATCTATCTGGAGCCTGAAAGTTGGGCGCAGGCGTTCCGCTTTTGGATTAAAGCCGATCGCCCCGCGCTGTTCGCGCTCAGCCTGCAGGAAGAGAGCGGCGAGCGCTGGCATGCTCCCTTCTGGATCAGCGGCAACGAGTGGCAACAGGTCACCATCGCGCTCAGCGACTTCTTGCTCGCGGAGGACACAAAGCCCGTCAACAACAAACTCGACTTGGACGATGTGCAGGGGATGGGGCTGATCGATGTGAGCGCGATGTTTCTGGCGACGCCCGAAGCGGCTATCCTGTTCGGCGACCAGACGGGCACGCGCATGATGTGGCTGGATGAGTTCGAGTTCCTGAGCCAAGCGCCTGCACGCCGCGCCGCGCCGAACTTTCTCGACGACTTCCAACGCGACTACCTTGTATGGATGGCGACAGCGAACACAACTCTCAAGCGCGAGGCAGGCGGCATGCGTGTGGCGTACAACCTGCCGTTCCCGTATATCTTCGGCGCACTACGCATGCTGGAACCCAACGCCCTGCGCGAGACGACAGGAATCGAAGTCGTCGTGCAGGTCAAAACACCCACCACGCTGGCAGTGTTTGTCGAGGAATCGGACGGTGAACGCTGGCAAGCGACCTTTGAGGCGGGAGGCGAAAGCAAGCCTGAACCGAAGCGTATACTCTGGAGCCAGTTTACCATCACCGACGACACGAAAGGCAAGGGCGACGGTAAGTTAGAGCCTGCCAAAATCAAGCTGCTCTCGCTGGTCGACTGGGGCGCGCTGAACGAGGGCGGTCCCAGCGTGAACACCTGGTTGGTGCAGGCGGTGCGTAAACTCAAGTAGTACGGATAGTCGTATCCGTGCCCTAATGCCATGAAACTCGACGATGCGACTTTAGTGGCGCAGTGTCTTCAAGGTGACACGCGGGCGTTCGATACGCTGGTGGAGCGCTATCGCGACCGCGTGTTCTCGCTGGCGTTTCGGATTCTGGGTGAGGCGAGCGCGGCGGAAGACGCGATGCAGGAAGCGTTCCTGCGCGCGTACACGCGCCTGCCGCTTTATGACCCAGCGCAGCCGTTCTCAACCTGGCTCTTGTGTCTCACAGCGCGAGTCTGCCTGAACGCGCGACGCGACCGGGCAACGGAGCTGCGCTATCTGGAACAGGCGGCAAAAGCAACGCCCCCTGCCCCCACCGTAGAAGAGCGGTTGTATGAGCGTGAGCAGCGACGCACGCTACAACGCTTGTTGATGCGCCTGCCCGCCGCACAGCGCACCGCGATGCTGCTCTACTACTACGAGGAGTTGCCCCTGGCGCAGGTCGCCCGCGCCCTTGAGGTGCCTGAGGGCACGGTCAAGACCTGGCTCTATCGCGGGCGGGAGAGCCTGCGTCGCTGGCTGGAGGAAGAACTCGGATGAGAGACGACTGTACATCACTGGAGCGGCTGCTGCACGACTACGCCGAGGGGTGGCTGGAGGCGGCAGAACAGGGACGCCTGACGCGCCACTTAGAGGGCTGCTTCAACTGCCAAGAGAAACTCAAAGCGTGGAGTGCTGTCGGGCGTGCCCTGCGCGAGCTGCCCTGCCTGCCTGCGCCTGCACCTGCATCCGTTACTCCCGTGAATGAAGGCGAGCCGGAGTTCGCGCTCCGACTCGCGCTCGCCATGTGCCTGCCTGTCGCCCTGATGATTACGGCGTACAGCCGTCAGTGGCGACCGCCGGAATGGGAGCAACTCATGCCCTACGAGTCGCTGCTCCGATTAACGGAACGCGCTCAGGATTGGGTAATCACTCTTTGGATATGGCTGCGAGGCGTCCTATGAACGACACCGTAGAGGGGATTCTGGGCATACCGTTTTTGTATCTTGCGCTGGCAGGCGTTGGCTTGGTAGATGTCGCCCTGTTTCGGGGACTGACCGCGAGTTATATGACACAGTTTCGCCGCGACGAGCGGGGCGTTCTCGCACGGGGCTTGCTCACGGTGCTGGGCGCGTTCCTGCTGTTCTTGTTGCTAAACGCAATCGCTCAAAATAGTCCTCCTGAGTCTCCAACGCGAGGCGGTATGCAGTTGCTGAGCGTGCTGGTGGCACTGCTTCTGGCGCTGGCGTTTCTTATCGGCTACGGCGCGTTGGCGTGGCGGCTGGGCGAGCGCGTGTTGTTCGCTTTCGGCGTCGCCGAGCCGCACCCTGGCTGGTGTGTGCTGGTCACGAGCCTGTTGATTCTCTCTGTGGTCTGGATCCCTGTGTTCGGCTGGGCGTTGGGGCTTTACTGGGCGATGCTCACTGTCGGCGTGGTGATGCAACGACTGATGGGCGGAGAGCCGGCGCAGGAGTCATCCGATCGGTTTGCCGATTAAAGAGGCGGGACGCCGACGCTACGCGCCATTTGAAATGCGGATTGATATTAGCAGGAGTCTGCGCTGCGGAGTCGAAACGCTGTTTTCGCTATGCTCAGCACGATTTTCGGTTTCGAGATGCCGACGCGCTTGCTGTTCGGACAGGGCGCGGTGGAGAACTTGGGCTTTGAGTGCGGTCTGAACAACTGGATGAGCGCGCTGATTGTGACGGACGAGGGCGTCCATCGCGCGGGGCTGACGCAGCCTGTGGAGGCGCAGCTGCAGGCGCAAGGCGTACACTATGAACTCTACACGGGCGTCGTGCCCAATCCTACGATTGAGAGCATCGAGGCGGCGGTTCCGCGCGCGCAGGACAAAGAGGTCGTTATTGCCGTCGGCGGCGGCAGCGTGATAGACAGCGCGAAACTGATTAACGCCATCCGCACGCACGGCGGACGTGTGCGCGACTACGAAGGCACGGATACTGTGCCCGCGCCGTGCAAACCGCTGATTGCCATCCCCACTACCGCGGGCACAGGCAGCGAGGTCACCTTCATCGCCATGTTCACCGATACGGCGAAACATCAGAAGATGCCCGTGCTGAGCCGCTATCTTGCGCCCCACCTCGCGATTGTCGACCCCGAAATGACACGCAACCTGCCCCCTGCGGCGACCGCGCAGACAGGGATGGACGCGCTCACCCACGCGATTGAGGCAATCGTCGACCTGCAAGCGAACCCATTCTCGGATCTGCTGGCGTTCGAGGCGATTCGGCTGATTACGCGCTACTTGCCCCGCGCGGTGGAAAATGGCGCGGCGGATATCGAGGCGCGCGGCGCGATGGCGTTTGCTGCCACGATTGCGGGCGCGGCGTTCAACAACAGCATGGTCGGGCTTGCCCACGCGATGGCGCACGCCATCGGCGGATTGTACGACCTGCCGCACGGCTTGTGCTGCGCACTTGCCCTGCCCGTCGCGATGCATTTCAATCTGGAGAGCCAGCGTCCGCGCTTCGAACAAATCGCGCAGGTGATGGGCTACGCCAGCGTCGAAGCCGAAGTCGTGCCCATGCCCGGCGCAACAGTGCAGGGCTGGATGTGGGACAAAGCCTTCACTGCGGAAGACGCCGTACTGCGCGTGCGCCAGCTGATGAGCGAGGTCGGAATCCCCGCCCACCTGATCGATGTGGGCGTGGAGGTCTCGGAGAGCGACCTGGAGACACTGACCGACCTGACCCTCGCCGACGGCTCCATCCTGTTCAACCCTGTTCAGCCCACGCGCGATGAGGTGAAAGAACTGTTGCGTCATATCGCCACCTACACGGAGTGAACCTATGCTCAGGAAGGAACTGTATGGGATACCCATAGGGATGTGGGTTTTCAGCGCGCTGTATGCGCTGCTGAATATCATATTGCGCTCTTACTATATAGACTTTGAGGGACTTCGTCAGATTGCGGCGGCGTCGGAGGGGTTCAGCCGTGTCTCCACTACATGGTGGAGTGGGCACAGTGTGCTGGGCGTAGCGTTGTTGTGGCTCGTTACGCTTCCACTCAAGCTCGTCATCCCGTTGGTGGATGCCGCGCAGGTTGTGAGTGCGCTGAGCGTCTGGCTTTCGGGGCTGGTGCTGTTTCGTATCCTGCGCCTTACAGGACTGAGTGCGGCGTTGAGCGGCTGGATTGCGTTTCTGTTCTACGGTGCGAATGTAGCGTGGGTGAGCGCGTCGATGCTGCCCGTGGCGTCGCTTTCGCTATTGCTGACAGCGTGGTGGGGGCTGAGCGCGATACGCTGGCTGGCGGCACGCGAGCTGGATTCAGCGGGCGGAACGCGCCTGGGCGTCATGGCAGGGCTGCTGGGGCTGGTGAACCTGTTCGCGTTAATCCCTGGGCTCGCGGCGGGGATTAACGCCATGCGTCGAGGCGGCGGTGCGGGCTTGCTGGGCGCAGCACTGGGCGTCGCGCTCATCGGCTACCTTGCCGTCTACTTCGTTGTGCTGCCCGCGCAGGTGCAGGTCGGCGGCGCGGTGCGTCCCAAGCCCTCCATCGTGGAATGGTTCTGGACAGGGGAGGGCACGAGCGCGATCAATGTCCCCCGCTATTCGGGACTATACTGGCGGATGGTGGGGGAGCAGGCGCAGGGTTTCCTCCTATCGCTGGGACAGCCCTTCCGCGTGCGCGATGTGTATCAGTATGTTCTTGGCGGCGGCTTCGTCACGCTTGTTAAGGGTTTCTTTCTCCTGCTGGCGCTGATTTGCGTGATTGTGCTGGGAACGCTCCAGTTCTCAGGGGAGCGTGTAGCGACCGATCGGCTGGTCAGCGCGGTACGTGGGCTGGGCGGCGGCGCATTGTTGCTCTCGCTACTGGTTCTCGTACTGTGGCAGGGCGACCGACAGGCGTTCTATCTGTGGACGCTGTTCTGGGCGCTGGTTGGGCTGGGCGGCTGGCTGGGCAGCTATGTGGAGGAAGATGCACGGCGGGTGAGCCTCGTTATTCCTGCCCTTGCGCTCACGCTGCTCGTGTTCGGGCTGATGAAAACCGCCACGCTACGCTCGACAGAACACGACGGCGAGCGTCAGGAAGCGGAAGCGGTCTCCACAGGGATCAGGGACGGTGATGTGCTGGTTGCCTCCACGCGGATTGCGGAGTGGCTGCGTTATTACGCGGCGGGCAAAGCGCAAGCCATCGACGCCAGCTGCTGGCTCAATCCCGAAACCGATTTTCGGACAACCTTACAAACTGCCCGACAGGAAGGCAAGCGCGTGGTGCTGTGGGATTACGCGCTGAACCCTGAAATCTACCAGCGCGCCGAGTTGGTGTTCAACCCTGCGTGGCTGGAGTCGCTGGGCAAGGCGCAAACCGAGGCACGCAACGCGGGCGGCGCGTACCTGCGACGCTTCGCGAACCTCGTGGTCTATCCGACGCTTACCTTGCAGGCTGGGGAAGTGCAGACCTTCGTGCCGCAACCGTAATTAAGAACAGACCATGACTGAAGACACTTACCTGATTGAAGCGGCGAAACAGGGCGACGACCGCGCCTTTGACCGGCTCTGGGCGCGCCATCGCGATAAGGTGTTCCGCTCCCTGCTCAAGGCGTGCGGGGGCAACCCCGACACCACGCACGATGTATTGCAGGACGCGCTCTTGAACGCCTTCAAGGCATTGCAACAGTTTCGCGGCGACGCCAACTTCGCCACGTGGCTCTACACCATCGCGCGACGGCTCTGTATCCGCGCCCGACGCGACCTGGACCGCTTCTACTCGCTCGACGACCCGCTCAACAGCGACGAGGGCAAGGAGATCCTGCGCCAGCTCATCGACCAGTATTCGCAGGATCCCGAAGCCATCGCCATCGAGAACGACCTGCGCGAGCGCGTGCAGCAGGCGGTGGCAGAGCTGCCCGATTCGCTGCGCCCTGTGCTGCAGCTACGGGATATCGAGGGGCTGTCCACCGAAGAGACCGCCGAGAAGTTGGGACTGACGCAGGCGGCGGTGAAGGCGCGTCTGCACCGCGCCCGCGAACTACTCCGCCAGAAACTGGAGGTCTATTTGAAGCAGGAGCCGTAGCCCTTTGGAATAGGTGAGGTATACTACCTTCAGGGGGTAATGCATGCGAGCTGACGACTGGATGGCGTTGCAGTACATGCTGGATACAGGCGTAAGTCCCGACGCTGTGTGTCCGTTTGAGCATTTCCTCTACTTCGAAGACGAACGACTGGCGGGCTTCGCTGCGCTGGCGCTGCAAGACGCAGGTTATCAGGCTGAGGCAGGTCCCGCGACGAATGGAGACTGGGTGGTTGTCGTCTACGCCTACCATCGCCCTGACGCTACAGAGCTGGAACGGCGCATCGAGTTTCTGGAGAACATCGCGGCGGCGTTCGGCGGGGAATACGACGGCTGGGGCGTGCCAGTGAAACGATAGCACGGCGCGCGTAGCGTCGGCGTCCGCGCCGACGGTCTGGGCAACATGGAACGCCGACAGGTATAATTCGCGCTCCATGATACGCCAGCAGTTAGCCGAGTGGGTGCAGCAGGCGGCGCTCGCCGCGCGGGAGGCGGGCGCGCTGGAGTTCGAATCGCTGCCCGACTTCGAGATCGAGACGCCCCGCAATCCGCAGTTTGGCGACTTCGCCGCGAACCTGGCGATGCTGTTAGCGAAGCAGGCACGGCGCAACCCCCGCGAGGTCGCCGAAGCGATTCGCCAGTACCTACCCGCTGAATCGAGCGCATGGGTCGAGCGTGTGGAGGTCGCAGGCGCGGGATTCCTCAACTTCTATCTCAAGCCGAACTGGGCGGGCGAGGTGGTGCGCCATATTCTGGAGCAGGGCGCACAGTACGGCAACCTCACGCTGGGCGCAGGCAAGCGCGTGCTCATCGAATTCGTCAGCGCGAACCCCACGGGACCCCTCACGCTGGGACACGGGCGCAACGCCGCCGTCGGCGATACGCTCGCTCGAATCTACGAAGCCGCCGGCTACGCCGTCGAACGCGAGTTCTACATCAACGACGGCGAGAACTCCACGCAAATCCGCAACTTCGCGCTCTCGGTGCTGACCCGCTATCGACAACTGCTGGGCGAACCCGCCCCGATGCCCGAAGACGGCTATCACGGCGAATATGTCAAAGAGATTGCGCAGGGCATTCGCGAGCAACACGGCGACCGCTTCGCCGAGGGCGACCCCGAAACCACGCTGAAGCGATTCGAGCAGATTGCGAA
>JAOAES010000043.1 GCA_026416655.1 Fimbriimonadales bacterium | reverse complement strand
GAAGCCCTCGCGCTGCTGGACGGCTACGACCTGAAGGCGATGGACGCCGTACAGCGCACGCACCTGATGGTGGAAGCCATCAAGTGCGCGTTCGCCGACCGATGGGCGTATATGGGCGACCCGCGTTTTGGGGGCGCACGCGCCGAGTCGCTGCTCACGCCCGACTACATTCGCGAGCGGCGCGGCGCGCTGGCGACGGATAAAGCGCAAGCGGTCTACACGCCTGGCAAACTGCGCGATACGAACACCACCTACTTCTGCGTCGCCGACAAGGAGGGCAACGCGATTTCGTTCATCCAGAGCGTATACCACCCCTTCGGCAGCGGCGTGGTGGTGGAAGGCGCGGGCATTTTGCTCAACAACCGCATGCGGGGCTTCTCACTCAGCGCCAACAGCCCGAACCGCTTAGAGCCGGGCAAACGCCCGATGCATACGCTGAACGCCTACCTGATTACGCGGGGCGACGCGCTGGCGTATGTGGGCGGCACGCCTGGCGGCGATATTCAGGTGCAGACGAACCTGCAGGTCATCAGCCAGCTAATCGACTTCGGGCTGGAGCCGCAGGCGGCGATTGAGCAGCCCCGTTGGGCGTGGCAGCCCGCGCAAAGCACGGAGCCGTCGGCAGGCGTGCTGAGCATCGAGGAGCCGTCGGGCGAACTGCTGGAGGCGTTGCGCCAGCGCGGGCACAATGTGCGCACGACCCCGCTCGGCACACACCCCAGCGCAGTGCAGGTCATCCAAAAACTCGGCGAGTGCTACTGTGCCGGCTCCGACCCACGCGCTGAAGGGCACGCAGGAGGCTACTGAAGTAGACTCCTCGCTGCACTCGGAATGACAACAGTTAGCGGGCAGAGTCAACTTGTCATTCCGAGCGCAGCGAGGAATCCATCGGGGCGTCACTTATCAACTCGCTGATACTGTTTACTGGTGAACGGTATCCCAACGACACCATCGCCTGAAGTACCTCATCGGCTTGTTGGAGGGTTATGATGTTCGCGCGAACAAGCTCTGTGAGGATACCCAGCGTTCCCGACAGCGGAATCTGTGCAGTTTGGGCGTAGCGTCGCGCTTGCTTGTCGTCCGTAGCCAGCCGCCACCCACGTCGGTGAGCAACCACAATGCACGACGCCTCGCCTGCTCCCAAACTGCGGTTGAGCAAGACGAAATCCTGCTGCTCTTCCGAAGTCAGCTCAACAACTACAAGCCATTCGAGCAAGACAGGAGCATAATATCCCAGCCGGACCCCTTCCTCGTACTCTTGAATTACAGCCTGTGTCGTCGCAGCAGTGTTCCCAAACAGCTGGCGCAGCAAATCCAAGTTGCCCGTCGCCGCGAAATTAGAAAGCACGGTACTGTTGAGAACAACTAACGGCTCTCTTGAGGTGTTCTCCATCGCCTCAGGGACTCAACCTCCGCTTGCGCTTCCTCGATGGTCTCCGCGCCGATTCGCACAGGAATCCCCATCTCGACGAATCGTCTCTGGAGCGCAGCACGGTGGACGCCCAGCAGTTCCGCCGCCTTGCCCAAGCTGATTTGTTCGTCTAAGTAGGCGTCGACGACAACCGCCCACCGAAAGTCGTCATCTTCTGAGAACGCGCGTTCCAGGATTCTGGCGACGAGTTCCGGGCGACGATGCGACAGGCGCAGGAACTGTTCTTCAAGCCAAGCGGGCGCGACTTTATTCATGCTTTCACCCGCGCTTATTTTACCTGAGCCTGTCAACAGTCGCAGCGCAGGTAGGAATTCACTGGGCGAAAGCGAAAACTTCCTGTATGCCCTCACGCGGCGGCTTTGTGGCGAAACACACGCAGGAGGCTCCTGATGCGTAAACGCTGGCTGCGGAGCCTCGCGGCGCACGGCGCGCTCCTGCTGCTGCTGGCGCTGTTTATG
>JAOAES010000042.1 GCA_026416655.1 Fimbriimonadales bacterium | reverse complement strand
AGATGTGTATAAGAGACAGGCCGTGACGATGTCCACGCAACGCCCGTAGTCGGGAGTGTCCGTGTGGTTCAGAATGCCCGGCTTCTCGCGGAACTGACGGCGCACCTCGTGAATCATCTCGAACGCTGAGCGTCCGACCGCCATAATCGAGAACGCGCTGAACAGGAACGGCGCTGCCCCGCCAATCAGCAAGCCGATGAACACCACCGGCACATCCACAGGCAAGCCGCCGAAGGCGTCCTTGAGCGCGACGCCGTTCTGCGTGGCGATGTTAATCAGCTCCACGAGGCGCGAGTCCTCCACAAACGAGTGGAACAGCGCGACCGCCGCCACCACCGCCGTCGCAATCGCGAAGCCCTTGGTGAGCGCCTTGGTGGTGTTGCCCACCGAGTCGAGGCGATGCACGATTTTGTCGCCCGTCAAGCCGCCCGCCGCAGGCTGGTTGCCCCGCTCCTTCAGCGCGCCCGACATCTCAAAAATGCCGTTCGCGTTGTCCGAGATGGGACCGAAGGTGTCCATCGCCAAAATGTAGCCCGTGGTCGCCAGCAGCCCCAGCCCCGTGAGCGCAATCCCGTAGAACGAGAGCATGGGCCCGTCAAACACGCCCGGCGGGAAGATGAATAGCGGCGCAAGCAGGGCGGAGGCAATCGCAAACACCGCCCACACGCTGGATTCCAGCCCATACGCGAAGCCCTGAATGATGAGCGTGGCGGGGCCTGTCGATGCCGCCGCCGAAATCTCTTTCACGGGCTTCTTCTCGGTGGAGGTGAAGTATTCCGTGATGCGCTCGATCATCACGGCGACCACCACGCCGAACGCCGTCGCCAGCCAGAACCGCCACCAGTCCACCGTCGCGCCCGACTTGAGCTGAATGTCCTGCATAAAGAAGTACGCCACGCCCAAGTTGCCCAGCGCCGCCAGTATCGCCGACACCCAGAAGCCGCGATTGATGGGTTTCATGGGGTTCAGGTCGGCGCGGTCTTCGCCCTTGACCGCCAGCACGCCGATAATCGAGGCAATCACGCCCACGCCGCGCACCAGCAGCGCGAACATCACGAGCTTCATCGCGCTGGCGGGCGTCAGCACGAGGCTCGCTGCCACGCCCAGAATAATCGCCGCGACGAGGGTCACCTCATACGACTCGAACACATCCGCCGCCATGCCCGCGCAGTCGCCCACATTATCGCCCACGTTGTCGGCAATCGTGGCGGGGTTGCGCGGGTCGTCTTCGGGGATGCCTGCCTCCACCTTGCCCACCAAATCCGCGCCCACATCCGCGCCTTTGGTGTAAATCCCGCCCCCGACGCGCATAAACAGCGCCGCCAGCGAGCCGCCAAACCCAAAGCCCACCAGCACGAACATCGCCTTCTCGCGGAACAGCAGGAAAATCACCGTCGCGCCGAGCAAGCCCAAGCCGACGGTGAACATCCCGCTTACTGCGCCCGCGCGAAACGCGATCTCAAGGGCGATTTTGAAGCTGCTGAGCGCCGCCGCCGCCGTGCGCAGGTTGCCCCGCACCGCCATATACATCCCCACATAGCCCGCGCCATACGAGGCGAACACGCCTAAGAAAAACGCAATCGCGATACCCGCTCCCAGCAACATCCCCTCGCCCGGATAAATCCGCTCGTACACCGGGCGATAGAGCAGAAACAGCCCCGCCGTAATCGCCAGCACGAACCAAATCATCGTGCTGATTTGGCGTTTCAGGTAGGCATTCGCGCCGTCTTGGATGGCTTTGGCGACCTCCTGCATGCGGGGTGTGCCGGGGTCTTGCTTGAGTGTCCACAGCAGCAGGTACAGTCCAAAGCCCAGCGCCGCGAACGCCAGCGCCATCACGACGCCGAGAATGAGATACTCCTGCGAACCGAAGGGGGGCAGCTCTACTGCCTCGCCTGCAAACGCCCTCAGCCCCGTCAGCAGCCATAATA
>JAOAES010000355.1 GCA_026416655.1 Fimbriimonadales bacterium | reverse complement strand
GTCGACCATGCCCAAGCACGAATCGTCCACTCGGATTGTAGACCCCGCGCGTCATCTGGAAGAGGCGGCGAGCGAGGCGACCCTGCGCCCCCAACGCCTGAGCGAGTTCATCGGGCAGCAGCAGCTCAAAGAGAACCTGAGCGTGTTTATTCAGGCGGCGCGCGGACGCGGCGAGGCGTTAGACCATGTGTTGCTGTTCGGTCCGCCCGGACTGGGCAAGACCACCATCGCCACGATTATCGCCAACGAGATGGGCGCGCCGATTCATATCACTTCCGGACCCGCCATCGAGCGACCGGGCGACCTCGCGGCGATTCTGACCAGCATGGAGCCGGGACAGGTGCTATTTATTGACGAGATTCACCGCCTTGCACGGGCGGTGGAGGAGGTGCTGTACCCCGCGATGGAAGATTTCCAGATCGATATCGTGCTGGGCAAGGGGGCAGGGGCGCGCTCGCTGCGGTTAGACCTACCGCCGTTCACAGTGGTGGGCGCGACGACGCGGGCGGGGCTGCTCACCTCGCCCCTGCGCGACCGATTCGGCATCGTGCATTATTTCCAGCTCTACACGCCCGAAGAGCTGGCGCAGATTATTCGTCGCTCGGCGCGGATTTTGCAGACGGCGATTGAGGAACCTGCGGTCGCGGAGATTGCGAAGCGCTCGCGGGGCACTCCGCGCATCGCGAATCGCCTGCTGCGGCGCGTGCGCGACTTCGCGCAGGTGCTGGGCACAGGCGTCATCACGCTGGAGATTACGCAGGACGCCCTGCAGCGGCTCGGCGTCGACCCGCTGGGGCTGGACGAGATGGACCACAAAATTCTGCGCACGCTGATCGAGAAGTTCGGGGGCGGTCCCGTCGGGCTGGACACGCTCGCCGCCGCTGTTCAGGAAGACGCCGGCACGATTGAAGATATGTACGAGCCGTTCCTGATGCAACTCGGCTTTCTACAGCGCACCGCGCGCGGGCGAATCGCAACGCCCCACGCCTACGCGCATCTGGGTTTCTCGGCTTCAGGAATCGCGATTCAGCCGCCGCTGGAACTGGGGTAGCGCGTCAGTAATATTGCTCAGGCGTCAACTCATCCGGGGGTGTCTCCGCGCGAATCCGCCGTACCGCACCGTTCAGCGTGAGGATCAGCACCCAGCCGCGCGCCCCCGATACGCGATCGGTCTGCCACGCCGGGTTGAACTGGCGCGCCCAGTGCCAGTGGCACTCGGAAAGCGGGGTCAGCTCGCCCCATTTGCCGTCGCCGTAGGGTGGCCCCGCTTGCCACCAGCCCAGCAGCCGTGCGATTGCCCAGTTCGGTACATAGGTATAACTCACGCCGCTGGGCAGGTAAAAATCGCCCTCCAGTCGGAACGAGTCGCCCAGCGTGTCGCGCACCTGATGCCTGCCTTCAAGGGGGTCTACAGGGCACACGAACACGCGCGGGTCGCCCGCATAGACGCGCACAGCGGAGAGGTACGGCGGCAGCTCCTGATAGTCGTCGCGATACATCCGCACCGCCAGACCAACTTGGCGCAGGTTCGAAATGCACGCTGTGCGTTGTGCTGCACGCCGCGCGTTCATAAACACGGGGGTCAGTATCGCCATCAGTAGAGCGATAATCCCAATCACCACGAGCAGCTCGATGAGCGAAAAGCCCCGAAACCGTCCCCAAGGCTGCATACAAACAGTTAGACGCCGGCGTAAATGCGAGGTTTCATAACGCTTGTCCGTTTTTGAGGGCGAAATGAGTCTTATAAGGTGGAGAGTACCTTCCTTCCTTGAAAAATCCCCCTGCCTGGTTTCAAGCAGGGGGATTTTTTCTTGGGCTTCTTGAACGAGACGGCTTAGAACTGGAACTGCACGCCGACGGTGAAGCCGTTGACGTCGTCACGCTGGATGCCCGCGTAGCCCACCGTGAGGGCGATTGGGGTCGCTCCACCCGTGTTGAAGTTGTAGCCCAGTTCGATGGAGTAGGAGAAGGAAGCTTCGTCGTCGGCGAACACAGCGCCCTTCTTCGGGAAGCCGACGCCCGCGCCGACACGATAGAAGAACTGCTCGTTCAGGTAGCCCGTGAAGGTCAGGTGGACGGGGATGTAGTAGTGGTCGCCAGCCCCTTTGTAGCCCACCGACGCGCCGAGGTCATAGTAGAAGCCTGTGTCGGTCGGCTCGCTGGTCTGGAACTTGTAGCCCAGCTCCACGCTGAACCAGACATCCTCGGAAGCGGTGCGCACGCTCTTTTTGCTGGGATAGAAAATACCCGCGTTGATTGTGAACCCCTGCAGAGCCGAATCTTGCGCAGAGGCAGGCGTCGTCAGCGCGAGCGTCCCAATGAGCGCCGCCGTCGCTAAGCACAACAGTCCCTTGTGCATCATAAGACAGAACCCTCCTTGTTGTGTGATGTGCGCCGTTTGAGAATACCCAAACGGCGCGCCTATTATACCTGATACGTTCTGTACAAAAAGAACCTTGCTTTACCAGCAGATAAGGCTCTGATTCGAACCGCAGGTACGTTCACACACGTTGACCACGGGAGTATCCGGGATGCCGAAGAAGTCGCCGAAGCATTGCCCGTGGGGGTTGACCGTGTTGAACTCGCCCTCGTTTCGCGGCGTGCGGTTGTTCCAGCCGGGGGGATAGTTGAAGAAATAGTAAGTGGTCGTGTTGCGTTGCGCGCACACACCGGAGAAGTTCTGTCGCCACGCAACAGGAATTTCGCCGCCACGTGGGATACCCAAGTGGTGCGACCACTTCACATGCCCGTCCAGGTAGGCGATGTTGCTGCCCAAATGATGGCGCGGCCAGATATCTATCTTGAACCAGTATTCGAACCAGTAGGTTCCTGCGTTGTGATACCAATAGCCATCCACGAGCGCAATCGTCTCCGCGGGGCGGGGGACAAAAGACTCGCTGATGAGTTTGCCTTCGTTGCGATAGCCAATCGTGGAAATTCGGCATGTGAACAGACTGAAGACGCCGTAGTTGGGTACATGGGCAAAGTAGCGGAATGCGCCGGTGCTGCGATGGGAGCTGTTCCGATAGCGCAGGCGTCCCAGCCAGTCCATACCGCCGTTCTCCCCTGGATACGAGGGACAGGTCAGTATCTCCGCACTGCGGCGATATGGGTGTAGCAGGTCGAACAGGTGAATAATCAGTGTGCCCTCGCCGCTAATCCCACGAGGATAGAACGTATCGTAGTCGTTTGTATACATCAATACCGATTGAATGTTCTGGCGCAGATTAGAGAGACACTGCGTTTGGCGCGCTTTTTCTCTTGCCTGCGCGAATACCGGGAACAAAATCGCTGCCAGTATCGCGATGATGGCGATAACCACTAACAACTCGATGAGGGTGAACCCTCGGAATCGGATGCTCATCTCTGTACCTCCAGAGCGTATTATACACCATCCCTGCATTTTTTGCAACCTCTCGAATCGTTTTGCCTCTGTACCGCCTCTAACGCTTGTGGAGGTATCCGCAAGGATGGTTACAGAGCGTGTAGAGGTTCGTTCTCAGACGGCGTGCGAGACGGTCGCGCCGTCGCGTTCGGCGTTGCCGCCCTGGCTGATTTGGGGCGGGATGATTGGCTTGGTGCAAATCTTCGCGATTGCGACGGTGCAGCCGCTGGGCGTGTCCACCGCCTATCCGCAGCTGGTGGGCTGGCTGGTGGATAAAATCGTGCCCGGCTTTGCGGAGTCGCAGCCGTACCTGCAGAAAATCGGCGCGAAAATTGGCTGGGAAGTGATGTTGATAACGGGTTTGGTGTTGGGCGCGTTCTTGTCCAGCGTGTTGCCGGGCGGGCGCAGCACGCCTGCGTGCGACCTGCCGAATGTGTTCCGCTCCTCGTGGGGGCGGGGGCTGGCGGCGTTCGTGGGCGGGTTCTTGATTCTGTTCGGCGCACGCCTTGCGGGAGGCTGCACCTCGGGGCACATGCTCAGCGGAATCGCGCAACTGGCGTTGAGCGGGTTCCTGTTCGGCGCAGCGGCGTTCGC
>JAOAES010000326.1 GCA_026416655.1 Fimbriimonadales bacterium | reverse complement strand
TCGCTCTGGTCAGACGGCTCTCGGCAGTGGGTTCCGACGGAGACGCGCTCCGTCTGGGATTTGCTGGCGCATGCGGACGCGGCTATCGTCTGCTCAGGCACGGCGACGCTGGAAGCCGCTCTGCTCAATACCCCGATGCTGATTGTGTATCGGGGCGACTGGCTGATGAACCTCGAGTATAAACTGCGCCGTCGGCGGCTCAACTTGCGCTGGATTGGACTACCGAACCTGATTCTGCAGCGCGATGTGTGCCCCGAGTTCATTCAGGAATCGGCATCGCCGGAGACGCTTACGCGCGCACTCATGCCCCTGCTGCGTGATGAATCCACGCGACAAGCGCAGCTGCAGGCGTTCACCGAAATTCGCCATATGCTGGGCGAGGGGCAGAACTTACGCGAGGCGTATGAGTGGATTCGAGACGCCCTGCAGTCTGCAGCGACGTAGCCGTGTCGCCCGCAGCAGGTATAATACCCCCAAGTATGCAGGAGGAGAGACGCCTTGAATAAACACTTTATCTACCTGGGCATCGTGATTTTGCTTGCGGCGCTGGCGGGCTTTGTGTTTTGGAAAAACCCTGCGCGGCGCGGCTTAGATGTACAGGGCGGGCTGCGCATGACCCTGCGCGCCGAAGTCGAGAAACTCCCGCCCGAAGAGCGAAAACTCTGGACGCCAGAGCGCATGCGCCTCGTTGTCGACATCCTCAATCGACGCATCGACTCGCTCGGCGTAATTGAACCCACTATTTACCAAAAAGGCGATACAGAGATTGTTATCGAGCTGCCCGGTTTCACCGACGAGCAGGAGGCGCGCGACCTGTTGCAAACCACCGCCCGGCTGGAGTTCCGCTACCTCAAAGATGTGCGCACCGATAAGAACCCCGCAGGACGCTATGACATCGTGCTGGAACAGGAGGGCGGCGATGAGATCGTCAAATTCCGTGACCTACGCAGCCCTGAAGGCAAGGTCATCGAGCCAGGCACGCCAGAATATCAGAAAATTATCGAATCCTCGCCGCTCATCGTGACAGGCGATGAGTTGCAGCGGGCGGAGGTAGTAAGCCAGCAGTTCTCGCCCGAAGTGCTGCTGATTTTCAATCGGGAGGGGCAGGACAAGTTCGCCCGCGCCTCGTCGCTCTATCTGAAAGAGCATATCGCTATCCTGCTGGACAACAAGATTATCTCCGCGCCCGTGATTCAGTCGCCGAATCTGCGCGAACCCGTGATTCAGGGCAACTTCACGCTGAAAGAGGCGGCGCGATTGCGCGACCTGCTGAACGCAGGCGCGCTGCCCGTGAGCCTCTCGCTGGAGAGCATCAATCGTGTGGAAGCGATTTTAGGCGCGCAGGCGTGGGATCGCATCATTCAGGCAGGTATCATCGGCTTCGCGGCGATTGCCGTGTTCATGATTTTCTACTACTTGCTGCCCGGCTTTATCTCGGTAATCGCTCTCGCGCTCTATGTGTTGTTCGCGCTGGCGATTTTCAAGGGCACGAATGTGACTTTCTCGCTGCCCGCGATAGCGGGAATCATCCTCTCGATCGGCATGGCGATCGACGCGAACATCCT
>JAOAES010000301.1 GCA_026416655.1 Fimbriimonadales bacterium | reverse complement strand
GGGGAAGCCGTCCTCGTCCGCGTCGCGCACCACAACCGCCTCGCCGAAGTAGATTCTCAGCCACTGCGCGTCGCTCAGCTGGCGGTCCCAGAACGCCATCACGTTCCAGTGTTCGCCGTGCTTGCCCGCGGTGTTCCACGGGTTCATCGCGACGGAGCCGTCGGGGTTCTTGCGCCGATAGCGCGGCTCCGGGTGATTGAACACGATGCGCTCGTCCTCGCGATTGGCTAACGAGAACGCGCCGAACGATTCCATCTGATGGTGGAACTCGTGCGCCGCGAGCCACGCGGTGTCGCCCCCGCCGAGATACTGGCTACGGGCGGGCACGCCGTCGGGGAAGCCATCGATCCCGAGCGTGCCGCCGCCGCTGGTGTAGAACTCCCAAGCGCGTTTCTGGGGGTTCCAGCGTCGGGTGAACGCCTGCTCGATTTGCCCTGCGTAGGGCTGTTCCTCGTACACAGGGTCGGCGTTCGCGCGGGCAACGTCGCGCGTGTCGACTATCGTGAACGCGCCGCCGCCCGGTCCCGCGAAGTCCACTCCGGCGTAGGCGCGACTGACGGGCAAGCCCTTATAGAAGCCCGACGCCTGCGCCGGCTCCTCGCCCCAGCGTTGCCAGCGGTCATCTATAAAAATCTGAAAATCGACCCAGAAGCGCATCCCGCTGTTGACCCAGAAGTAGCGCGCGGCGATGGCGTACTCCTCGCGAATGCGCTGCAGCTCCGCTTCAGTCATTTTGGGGGGCGGCGGCGCGGGATTGGCAGGGTCTTGGTACGCCGACGCCACATTCACCACATTCGGCATCAGCAGCACCTTCACGGGCAGGCGAATAATCGTTTTGTAGCCGCGTGGGGCGAGCGTGGCGACGGCGTACTCGCGCCGCCACGGCGGACTTGCGCCCCAACGACGCTCCTCGCTCGTGGGCTGATGCTCAGGGTCATAAATCCGATAGTAATAGCGCGTTCCGGGTTCCAGCCCTGTGATGCGTATCCGATGGTAAGTGCGTTTGCCTGCCTCGCCGTTCACCACGCGCGCGTTTGCCCACCAATCCATGCGCTTGTCGGGCGGACGCCACGCCGTCATCGGCAGGTTGCCAGGGCGTATCTGCACGCGCGTTTCTGTGGGAGTTCGCGTATAATACTGTAGCACAACATAGTCGCGTCCGATTTCCATCACTGGGCGCATCGGGTCGCGCAGCGGTTGCCCATCGCCCTGCGGTGCGCCCAACGCTATCGCCCAGAACAATAGCCCGCATAGCCCGCTGAACATGCGTTGAAACATACGGCAGAGTTCGACGCAGAGCCGTCAATTCCCATAGGGTTTGCTGGTAGAATTACGCCTATGGAATGGTTCAACGACCAGCCCTTGCGCCCGCGCCCGCATATCGCCGTGCTGTTCTACGACGCGCTGGGCGACTTTGTGATTATCACGCCCCTGCTGCGCGGACTTAAGGAGAAGTACCCCGATTGCACGCTCGATTACTTTAGCGGCGAGCGCACACGCGAGCTGGAGGAGGCGCTCCCCCATATCGACGCGCGGTTCTCGGTGTTCGGCAACCCCAACGCGCTGCAGGAGCTACCCCACTTCATCGCGGAGCGACGCACAGCAGCGGGCGAGTACGATTTGGTCATCAACTGCGACTTCCACCCCACGATGGCGTTCGTGGCGCACATGCTACAGCCCCGCTATGTGGTGGGCAAGTGCTTCGGCGCTGACCTGCGCGAGGAGGTGCCCAAACCGCCCGACAAACTCCATCGCCTGCACGACGAGTTCTGGTCTGCGCCCGATTTGCTGCAGCGCTACGGCGACATTCTTAAGACCACCTACATCGGCGAAATCTGGTGCCGCTTGGCGTTCGTGGAGACCGACTTTTATCGCACGGAAGCCCCCACGCATGACCCTGGATGCGAAATCCCCGAAGTGCTGATCTCCACCGGCGGGCGACGTAGCGCGAAACTCTGGATACGCGATTACTGGAAGCAGGTCATCGACTGGTGCTTTGCGCACGGCTATCGCGTGGGGCTGTTGGGGGACAAGCCGCAGCGCCAGAGCGAGGTGTATCACACGGGCGATACCGAATCGTGGTTGCTGGAGCAGACGCCGTTGATCGATTTGCGGGGGCGGTTCAGCCTGCCGCAGGTCGCGGGCGCGCTGGAGCGAGCGCGGGCGTGCGTCTCGGTGGACAACGGGATTATGCACCTCGCCTACAGCGTACGCACCCCCACGATTGCGCTGTTTGGGGCAAGCCCGTGGATGGTGTGGACGCCCCCTGTGCCCCACCTGCATCTCGTTCTGCCTGAGGAGCCGTGCAGCAAGTGCTACGAGAACCGTTTCCGCAACGCCGACTGCCTGCTGGAGCGACATCAGTGCATGCTCAGTGTGCGCCCGGAGCGAGTGATTGAGCGGTTGCAGGCGGTTTTGCGGGAATAGGTCCTTC
>JAOAES010000152.1 GCA_026416655.1 Fimbriimonadales bacterium | reverse complement strand
AAGCATCCCGAACTGATTCAGCTACTTCACGAGTCAGGCGAGGAGATAGGCAACCACACCTACGACCATGTGAACCTGACCAAGCTGGATTCGGAAGCCATCGCTGAGGAGCTGAAAAAATGTGGGGCTGTCATTCAGCGGATTACAGGCAAGACTCCTACGCTCTTTCGCCCGCCAGGCGGGGACTACAATCACACAGTCGCTCAGGTCGCCGAGTCGCTCGGCTACTGGATGGTGCTGTGGACAGACGACCCGGGCGACTACGCTAATCCCCCTAAGGGCGTGCTGGAAGAGCGACTGTTTTCGCAAATCAGCAACGGCGGGATTATTCTCCTGCATGATGGAATCCCTGAGACGCTGGATCTGTTGCCGCGCCTGATTGAGTATCTCCAATCGAAGGGGTACGAAATCGTGCCGGTAGGCGCGATGATACCGGCACAGGAATCGCCCACGCCGCCACCAGGTAAAATCGAGGGCGGAGGTGGACTATGAACAGCGTTCTCGTTTCTACCGACTGGGTGCAGCAGCATATGAACGACCCGAACATTCGCCTGATCGAAGTGGATGTAGACACGACCGCGTATGAGCAGGGGCATGTTCCCGGCGCGATAGGGCTGAACTGGCAGACGCAGCTGCAAGACCCCATCCGCCGCGACATCCCCTCGAAAGAGCAACTGGAGTCGCTGCTGGGTTCGCTCGGCGTTTCTAACACGCACACCATCGTGCTGTACGGCGACAACAACAACTGGTTCGCCGCGTATGCGTTCTGGGTGTTGAAGCTGTACGGGCACGGGGATGTGCGAATCATGGACGGCGGGCGCAAGAAGTGGCTGGCGGAAGGGCGTCCGATTACGACCGATACGCCTGCCTATCCCCCGACCGAGTACCGTGCGCAGGAGCCTGACCTTTCGCTGCGAGCGTTCTTCCCGCAGGTGTACGAAAGCCTGAACCGTCCTGATGTCGCGCTGGTGGATGTGCGTTCCCCACAAGAGTTCACGGGCGAGCTGATTGCTCCTCCTGGCTTGATGGAGACGGCGCAGCGCGGTGGTCACATCCCGGGCGCACGCAACATCCCGTGGGCGCAAGCCGTGCGCGAGGACGGCACTTTCAAATCCCCCGAAGAGCTGCGCGCCCTCTACGAAGCGCAGGGCATCACGCCCGACAAGCAGGTGATTGCTTACTGCCGCATCGGAGAACGCTCGTCGCATACATGGTTCGTGCTGAAGTACCTGCTCGGCTACCCGAATGTGCGCAATTACGACGGCAGCTGGACGGAGTGGGGCAACATGGTCGGCGCACCGATTGAACGGGAAGTCCCGACGCAGACGCACGGGGGCGCAAGCGTCGCGCCGTGTCCGCAATAAAACGCGCTCATGGGTAAAAATTACCCACGAAGTGGGTAAAATTTACCCATGATGCATCCACGCTGGATTTCTGAGCGGGTCAGCCGCCTGCTGACGATTATGCCTGCCGTGTTCTTGCAAGGGGCACGGCAGGTGGGGAAGACCACACTGGCGCAGCAGCTGGTTCGTCAGGGGTTGCTGGACGCCTACCTTACCTTAGATGACCCGGGCGTGTTGGAAGCCGCCCAGCGGGACCCCGTTCAGTTCATTCGCGACCTGCCTGCCCGCGCAGTGATTGACGAGATTCAGCGCGCTCCCGAACTGCTGCTGCCCCTCAAGATGCGGATTGACGCCGAGCGCAAACAGGTGCGCTTTTTGCTCACAGGTTCCGCCAGCCCCCTGGCGCTACCACAGGTAGCCGACGCTCTGGTGGGGCGTATGGCAGTGCTAACGCTGCATCCTCTCTCACAGGGGGAGCTGACCGGCGTGCGCGAAACCTGGCTCCGACGAGCGTTTGCATCAGATTGGAGTGTTCACCGCTTGGAAGCCACGCCCGATGATGTATGGCGGCGGGTGCAGTGCGGTGGATAGCCCGAAGCCGTTGCGCTGGAAGACGCAACACTGCGGGCAGAATGGCTGCGCGCTTATGTGAACAC
>JAOAES010000357.1 GCA_026416655.1 Fimbriimonadales bacterium | reverse complement strand
GCCCTGATTTTCACTGCACCCAACAGCGAGGCGCGCCGTCAGGCACAGGCGCAGCTGGACGCCCTCGATCGCGCTTTCGCAGCGCAGGAACAAGACCTGCAGGCGCAGTATCAGGCGCGTCTGGAGCGGATTGAACAGGAGATTCGCGTGCGGGTGAACACCCGTCGGCGCGAGTTTATCCGAAACGCGGAAGCGGAAGTGCAGGAACAGCTCGCTCAGCAACCCGATGCTGCCGAGCTGTATCTGCCTCAACCGCAAGCGCTGCCCCCTGCGCCCGCCCGCAAAGAGGTTATCCCGCCCGCTTCCGCACAAATCCCACAGCGCGACCCCCATGCCCGCCTCACTACGCGCCGCGCCGAAACCGAGTCGATGCGCCGCCAGATTCTGCAACAACTCGCTCAGGAGTGGGCGCAGGCACAGGGCTATCAGATTACGAGCGACCCCAACGCGCCCGATAAAACGGCAGAGTTCGTGAACTACCTACTCGCCAGATAACGCGCCATCGCCCAGAGCCAGTATTGACCTGCAGGGTGATAGCGCAGAGTAATCGGCGTGTCGCCGTGATGCCCTGCGAAATGGAGGGTTGTAATCAGCAGCCTGCCCGCGCCGATTTTCGCCTCTGCCAAGTAGCTGTGCGTATAGCCCGTGCGCGTGTCAACGCGCTGCCAGATGGGCGTGAGCGGATAGTCCCCTAATGAGTCGGCGCGTATCGCGACATCTGTACTGAAGGCGAACAGCCGCTCGTCCAGATATTCGGGGCGCGGGATATACTCCCAAAGCGCGTGCGAGAGGAACCGGTGCGCCGCCTCGCGCCAGAAAGGAACACGCTCACACCTCAGCAGCGGCGTCGGTTCCGAAATGACCCACAACGCCGCGCCCCCCTGCTCTACCCACTTCATCAGCGCAGGCTCCAGATGCATCGTGAGCCAGACGGAAGCGTTCGGCGTTTCTCCCATCTCGCGACGCTCCAGACTCGCAGGCAAACCCCAGAACCGTTCAGCAGGGTCATACACCGCGACTGCACCCAGCGACTCCCAGTCAGGGACAGGGTAAATCCCCCACTGCCAGCGATTAGAGGCAACTATCTCGCCCGATGGCGCGAGCAGATCCACTTCAATCAGAGCCGATTGGGGCGTCTCGACGGCGGGCAGAGCGACTTCCAGCTGGGTCAGAAAGGTGATCCCCGGGGCGAGTTGAAAGTGTTTTCCCTCACCCCCTGACCCCCTCTCCCACGGCGTGGGAGAGGGGGAATCCAGACTCCCCTCTCCCACGCCGTGGGAGAGGGGCTGGGGGTGAGGGAAAACAACCCTCCATCGCACCCCCGCCGCCTCAAGCGGCTTGCCAAAGTGCGACACCGCGATTCTCGGATAGACCGTGCGCCCGCCAAAGTGGTTGTAAGGGTCGGGATTGGCAGGACGGTCGCCCCCTGCAATCCAGTCGCGCCGCCGATGCCAGTCCAGCAGAAGCACCGTGTCGGCATTGAAACCTGTATAGCTTTCTGGAGAAATCTTTAACTCACTGCGCTCGTCCAGAATGCCTGCGGTGGCGATAGGCGTATCTTTCAACCCCGTGACGACATAGCCTGAAGTGTGTGGCAGGCTGCGCATCGTTTCCAGCACGACTTTATGGTAAGCGACCATTTCCCGCCGCGAGGTTTGCACGAGTTCAGGTAAAGCGTCCCACACCCCTGCCCCCTGCATGCGCTCCTCTACAAAAGGCGTCTCATAGAACCAGCGCACGCCCTGCGGGTTCAATTCGGGGTCGCGCTCCAGCCACCAAAGCTGCTCGGCAGGGACGGTCTGGCGCAGGTTAAGAAAGTCGCGCTGGGTATCGTGGTCGGCGAACTCACCCTGCAGCCAGGGGATGGGTTCGCGCAGGGTATCCAGAAACGCGCGGAAAGTCGTTCGGGCGAAGTGCGCGTCGCCGTAGAGGTGGTAGTCGGCGAAGTCGGCGTACTCCCGGAGCGCGCCGCCGTAGCACTCGCCGCCGCCGCTATTGTCGCGTACAAGGGGACTGCCCGTGAGCCGTTTCACCAGCGCATACAGCTCGCCTAACGCCTCGCTGGGGAAGCGCGTGGACAGCTCGCACCCCAGCGTCCAGAGCAAAACCGAGGGGTGATTGCGCGTTTGCCTGACAATCGCCTCGTATTCCTGTTTCGCTTGCCCTACCTGCTCGGCGTCCATATTCGGCAGCCAGAGCGGCAGCTCGAGCCAGACGGCGACTCCGAGCCGATCGCATAGGCGCAGATACTCCCTGCTGGGAACCCAGAGACACGCTTTAAGCAAGTTAAACCCGCAAAGTTGTACAGACCGAAGTTCTCGCTCCGCCAGTTCGAGTTCGGGATTGGGCGCGTGGGTATGCAGATACCAGCCCCAGTGCAACACGCCACGCGGATAGAACGGTTCGCCGTTGAGCAGAATCGTGGAGCCGTCTACTGAGACCGTGCGCAAGCCGAACTCAGTCTCCACGCGATGGCTGGACACACCGCCCGCGAAAACTTCGGCGACGAGGCGGTAGAGGTGGGGGTGGCTGGGGCGCCAGAGGAGGCAAGGGCTAATCCGAAACCCATGCCGCCACCGCTCCCCCACCTCAAACTGGCTCGTATAGACCTGTTGTCCGTCGGGCGCGTACACAGTCAGGCGTACTTCCGCAGGCAACTCGCCCCCCATTTCCCCCTCCACAACCACGCTCCCGTCCGCCTCGCCGCGCACATAGAGGTCAGAAAGCCACACCGCGCCCGTTTCGAACAGGGACACAGGCTGCCACAACCCGCCGAAAGTGCAACTGACATAGGGCAGGAACCCGCTCAGCACCTGGGGTACGGGGTAGGTCGCGCCGCCGTTCTTGATGACCTGCAAGCGCAGGGAGTTCTCGCCCGAACGCAGAGCGTCGGTGATGTCCCAGCTAAAGCCGTCCCAGATTCCCTTGTGGACGCCCACCGGCGTCTCGTTGACGAAACCGCGCGCTTCGTAGCTCGCGCCACCGCAGTGGAGCCAGTAGCGCTTGCCCGCTTCGGGCGCTATCGTGAGCGTCTGCAGGTAGTCGCAGGGTCCTTCAAAAGTGCGAGGTAAGCCGTAATCTTCCCATGCGCTGGGAACCTGCACAGCAAGTCGCCTGCCGAGCGCGGGCGCAGAGAGCGTCCACTCGGTCAGGCGTTGTGCGCGCGAGTCTAACAGCGCCATCCTCAGTCCAGAACGGGGATTTTCTCCACTTCGCGTGTGGCGTCGCGCGGGTTCAGCACGGGTTCGTCCGCCACGATTTTACCGTCGCGGAAGCGGATGATGCGCTTCGCGTGTTCCGCAATATCGGGTTCGTGGGTCACCAGCACAATCGTGCGCCCCTCGCGGTTCAACCGCTGAAAAATCGCCATAATCTCCTCGCTGGAACGCGAGTCGAGGTTGCCCGTTGGCTCGTCCGCGAGAATCAGCACAGGGTCGGTCACAATCGCGCGGGCGATGGCGACGCGCTGTTGCTGTCCGCCCGATAGCTCGTTTGGTTTGTGGTGGAGGCGTTCGCCCAGCCCTACCAGTTCGAGAGCGCGTCGTGCGCGCTCCGTGCGGTCACGCACGCCTGCGTAGAGCAGCGGTAGCTCCACATTCCGCAGCGCAGTGACGCGCGGCAGCAGGTTGAAGGTCTGAAACACGAAGCCGATGTAGCGGTTGCGTATCTGTGCCAGCTGCGAGTCGCTCATTGCGCTCACCAGCTCGCCGTTCAGATAATACTCGCCATCCGTCGGGCGGTCAAGGCAGCCGATGAGGTTCATGAAAGTCGACTTGCCCGACCCCGAGGGTCCCATAATCGCCACAAACTCGCCGGGCATCACGGTCAAGTCCACACCGCGCAGCGCGTGGACAACGACCGCGCCCATCTTATAGTCTTTTTTCAGATTGCGCACTTCGATAACGGGCTTCATACAGGGGGAGTATACCCCGAAGGAGGATTTGGCACGCATGCAACGTCACCCGCATGGGTATGCAGGAAACCCGAGTCTGCGTCCGAATCGATTCGCAGGATGATTATTTTAGGCGTTGACCCTGGCACGGCAACGATGGGCTACGGTGTGCTGGAAAAAACGGGCAACCGCTATCGCGCGTTAGCCTATGGCGTGCTAGAGACGCCCAAAACGCTGTCTGCCCACGAACGCCTGCTGCTGCTCTATCGAGGGTTGCGCGAGTTGGTCGAGCGGTATCAACCGGATGCACTGGCGACAGAGCAGCTGCTGTTCAGCACGAACCGTCGCACCGCGATTCAGGTGGCGCGCGCGGCGGGGGTGGCGTTGCTGGTCGCCGCCGAAGCGGGCGTCGAGTGGCGCGAATACACGCCCCTGCAGGTCAAGCAAGCCGTCACGGGCTACGGCGGCGCGGACAAAAAGCAGGTGCAGACGATGGTGCAACGCTTGCTGGGGCTGGAAAGCCCTCCTAAGCCCGATGACGCCGCCGATGCACTCGCAATCGCTATCTGCCATGCTCACCATGCTGGTATACTGAACGCGACAAAGCCATGAACATTCCGTTCGTGCTTATCTGCCTGGTGATTATTGCACTGCTGATTTATTCGGCGGTTCGGCTGAATCGGCGTCTCAATGAGCGCCTCGCTGAACTGGATGCCGAGCGCGAGCGGAACCCGTTAGACCCCTTCTCCGCCTTGATGGAACTCTATCGGCTGCAGGAGGAACGCAAGCGTGGTAAATGACCCCCGTGCAGATACGCACGACGGCACGGGCAGGAATGTCCGCGCCACACAGCGTGGCTGGGTCTGGGCAGGTTTTATGCTGGGGCTCACGGCGCGAATGCTGGGCGCAAGCGCCCTGTTCTGGGCGGCGTTCCCCTTGTGGCTCAGCGTGTTCTGGAGTTTACAGGGCTATCCGCCGACTCTCGCTGACCTACCGCGATGGTACGCCGTGGGCGCATTCAACGCCGTGCCCGTTGTGGCGACGGCGTTGATCAGCCCGCTGGTAGCGGGGATGCTGTTCTTAGCGGGTCGGCGGCGGGACGCCGACACTACGCCGAAACGCTTTCGTGGCGTCGGCGTCGTGCCGACGATATTGGGCGCATTCCTCTACGCCCTGCTCGTCCCCCCCGTCGCCTATGCCCTGTTGCTCGTCTACGCCGAGATGTGGCAGTATCGCGCCTGGGACACAATGACGCCTACCTTGCTGAGAGCGTATCTGCTACTTGCGCCTGTCGGCGGAGCAGTGGGCGCGTTGATTGGCTGGTCAATGAAGCGAAAATAATGGAGCGGGAGACGGGATTCGAACCCGCGACCCTCGGCATGGGAGGCCGATGCTCTACCCCTGAGCTACTCCCGCAACGTTCTAATTATACCCTATCCGCGGTGCTGAGGCAACGCCCTCAACGCTTTACGTACAACAAATTACCTACCCGCTTTGCCCCTATTCACAGCAGTTGCCCCTGTGTCAACCTGGGGTGTTTAGCGTGGCATTCGAGCACTTCACTTAGCACTCTACAGGCAAGCATCTGCGCATCAGCGTTGCAGATGTCTTCAGGCACGCGCTGTCCCGTCGTGAAATACGCCAGAGGCTGCTCGGAGCGCAACGCCAGATTAACGCAGTTGCCCAGACGCGCCGCCTCGTCGAGCTTGGTCAGGATAATCGCGTCAGGTTCAAAGAGCGCGAAGCGTCGCGCGGCGTCCAGCAGCGTTGCTGTATCGGCGGTCGCGCTGAGCGCGAGGTAGACCGTGCCTTTCACAGGCTGCAACGCCTCGCGCATCGATTGTAGGTGCGCTTCGTCACGTTGCCCACGCCCAATCGTGTCTACCAGCACGAGGTCGTAGTCACTAAACAGTTCCAGCCCTTCCTCCACCTCTTCTGTGTTCGTAGCGATGTGCAGGGGCATTTTCATCAACTCGGCGTAGGTACGCAGCTGCTGGATGGCACCGATGCGGTAGGTGTCCAGCGACAGCAGCGCGACTTTGCGATTATAGTCCAGCGCGTGGATGGCGGCGAGTTTGGCGATAGTGGTCGTCTTTCCGACGCCTGTCGGACCGACCAACACAGCGACTTGGCGGTGGCGGCTCTCGCGGGGCAGCACGCCGCCGATAGGTAGGCGTGCAATCAGCGTGCGCTTAAGAGCATCGATGGCGGCGTTTTGAGGGATACGGGGCACACGGCGCAGTAGTTCCTGCGCTATCTCCTGCTCTACGCCTGCTTGCAACAGTGGTCGGAGCAGCGGATGTTCGTCGACCGTCGCCGCGATGAGAGGCGTTTCAATAGCAGAGGATTCCGACGCAGGCGTTGCGCCGTTCGTGATGTAGGCGTGCATCGTCTGCACAAGGGCGCGGATTTCTTGCATTTCGCGCTCCAGTTTGCGCAGGCGCGTCTGGGTAGGGTCATACTCGTCGATGCCTTTCGGCTCGACTTTAGGCGCAGGAGTCGGTTCAGGCTCCGCGCCCTTAATCCCGACCACAATCTCCACCATCGGTTTTTTGCCGAACAGCTTCCCTTTCTGCACCGTGCGCTCACTGAGGATAACGGCGTCCGCACCGTGCTCTTCGCGTATCTTGAGCAACGCTTCCAGCTTCGTCGGCGCAAGGTAGGTCTTCGTCTGCATACTGTATCCCCCTGAAATTATCGGTGGGGGATACCGTTTTTTTGAGGGGCTTCAACAGGTCGCGTTGAGAATCAGCCCGAGGCAGTAGCCCGCGCCGAAGCCGTTATCGATGTTCACCACGACCACGCCGGGGGCGCAGGTGTTGAGCATCGTGAGCAGCGGCGCAAGCCCGCCGAAGTGCGCGCCGTAGCCGACGCTGGTGGGCACGGCAATCACGGGGCAGGCAACCAGCCCGCCGACGACGCTGGGCAGTGCGCCCTCCATTCCCGCCACGACCACTACGGCGTGCGCCTCATGGAGCAACGGCAGATGCTCCAGCAAGCGGTGGATACCCGCGACGCCGACGTCGTAGCGTGTTTCCACGCGCGCGCCCATCATCCGCGCGGTGAGAACTGCCTCTTCCGCAACGGGAATATCCGCCGTGCCTGCCGCCAGCACGACGCCGTAAGGCGTTTCGGGCGCAGACGGCGGCTCACCGACTGTAATCGCCCGTGCAAGCGGATGATAGACCGCGCTCGGCGTCTGCACCTGCACCGCATGAAAATGCGCTTCCGTAGCGCGAGTCGCCAGCACACGCCCCCGCCCCGCCAGACTCTGGACAATCGCGGCGACCTGCTCAGGCGTCTTGCCCTGACAGAACACGACTTCCGGGAACCCCTTGCGCAGCGCACGATGGTGGTCAATTCGCGCAAAACCCAGGTTCTGATAGGGCAAATCGCGCAGGGCGCGGAGCGCGTCATCGACGGTCAGCGCCCCCTGCGCCACCTGTTGCAACAACGCGCGTAGGCGTTCAACTTCCACGCGCAACCGCCTCCGCTCGCGCCTTGACGCCCTCCAGAATCCCCTTCAGGTTCAACGTAACAAGGTGATGCACCACTTTCTGCACGATTGCGCCCAGCAACGGCACGCGCAGCTCATAATCCAGTGTGCTGCGGAACAGCGTTCCCTCTGCATGCGGTAAAAACTCCCACAGCCCCTCCATCTGGTCATAGTCGCCCTTGACTTGGCGGAAGCGGCAGGTGTGGTTCGCATCATCCCAGATGTCTTCCTCGGTCCACTTCACCTGCAGCTTGAGTTGCGAAGCGTAGGCAACCCACTCGGTGAGTGTGCGGCTGCCGTCCTCGCTCTTTTCGAGGATTTTGACCGATTTCACATCGGGCATGAATTGGGGAAACGCTTCCACATCCCGCGCAACCGCGTACACGGTCTCCAGCGGGGCGTGGATGACCGTCTCAAGCTCCACTCGCGCCATGCTTAGCCCTCCGCGCGTTGCTTGAAGCCGTTGAGCCAGTCCTGAATGATGGTGTTCACGGCGTTCTGGGCAAGTGAGGCGAACATAGGGGGCACATTCGCTTCGTAGTCCAGCGTCGCCGAGAGTTTGCTTCCTGCGCCTTCCGGCTCCACGCGCCACTCGCCGTTCAGTTTCACCAGCGAGTCGCCTTCGGGCTGCATCGTCACGCGATGGTTGGCGGCGTCGACGGTATGGCGCGACTTCCAGCGCACGGGCATTCCCACGCCCGGCGCAATCACTTCCCAGTCCACCAGCACACCGCTCTCGGTGCGTTCCAGTACCTGCACATTCCGAGCATGAGGCAGGAACTGGGCAAACGATTCTGCCTGCTGCAGCACTTCAAACACTTTCTCGGCAGGCGCGTTCACGCTCACGGATTTCTCGATTCTGGGCATAGCTTCTCCTCCAGCAGGTAAGTATACCAAATACAGGAGTTTCCTGTGTTGGCGGCGTAAAACCGTTGGCGGGACGCCGACGCAACGGGAGTACCGCAGCGTCGGCGTCCCGCCGATACGATACGGCGCGCATCAACCGCGACAACCGCACCCGCCGCAGCCTGCGCCGGGCGTCCCAAACTCGTCTTCCGTCTGGAACGAGGAGCCGCAGCCGCAGCTATTTATCGCGTTCGGGTTGTCGATCTTGAAACCCCCGCCGAACATGTCGTCTACATAGTCGATGCATGAGCCGTCCATATAGCGGATGCTCAGACTGTCCACATAGATTCGCACGCCGTGCGAGTCGAACACAAGGTCGGTCTCCTCCGGCTCGGCGTCGTCGATTGCCATCTGGTACTGCAGTCCGCTGCAGCCGCCGCCTGCGACCCAGACGCGCAGACCGGCGTTCTGGTAGCCCGACTCTTCCAACAGTGTCTTCAACTCGTGCGCTGCACGCTCAGATAAGGTGATTGCCATAGCGTCCTCCTGTCGCGTGAATTGTACCCGATAGGATGTCCAAAGTTCGATGAAACTATGGAACAACTCCCGTAGGTGTGCGTATCAGGAGGAGAAGATGCGCTGGATACGCGGAATGACGATGGTGGAGCTGTTATCGCTGGCGGTGATGAGTGTGGCTGTGTTAGCGGCGTTTTCGCCGCGCATCTCGCATCACCTACCGCGCGAACCTGAGGCGCGGCTGCGTGTGACCCTGGCGGAAGTGCGGCACGCAATCTTGGTGTTCTATCACGACACGGGGATTTACCCGGTGGATTTGAGCGACCTGACGATGACCGAGCCGCCCCAAATCGGTTTAGACCGCTGGGGGCGTCCCAGTGCGATGAACC
Source organism: Fimbriimonadales bacterium (assembly GCA_026416655.1). Taxonomy (GTDB): domain Bacteria; phylum Armatimonadota; class Fimbriimonadia; order Fimbriimonadales; family GBS-DC; genus GBS-DC. Next base: position 5,395 of record JAOAES010000357.1, on the reverse strand, counting down.
CTGATTACTACCGCGGACCTTACCTGAGCGATGTTCCGAAGTGCCCGATTTCCGGCGAGGAGCTGGAGTACTACTGTGACCCCAAAACGGGCGAGATGAAGGTGCGCTCGCCTGCCAGCGGCGTTGGAAGCAACGGGCGTCCTTATCGAGAGTGGTAAGAGGTATGGATTCGGGCGCGTCGCCACAGTCGGCGCGCCCAGAAAAGCCCTATCCCCAGCCCCCCTACGACGCCAACCCACATCCCCGTCTGCTGCCCAACGAACCACCCCAGCCAACCCAACAGCACGGCAGGTAGCCCCAGCGCGAACAGGTAAACCGCCCACAGCCCGACCAGCAGCCCTACAACCACCCCCACCATCGCGCCGGGAATACAGCCGATAATCCCGAACGGTAGCCCCAGAATGAACCCCGCGACTAACCCCAGCCCAGCAAACAGCCCCGACAACGCCTGCGCCCACGGGGGCAGCCCGTGCGTGGACGCCTGCACGCGATAGAGCCGCTGCTGGTAGCCCGCCCGCATCTGCATATAGGGGTCGCGGGGTTGGGCGCGCGGTGCGCCTGCCGAAACGCCCTGCTTCGGAACGCCGTTCTGCAGCTGCGGGGTACGCAGCCGGTCGTAGAGTTGCCGCGAGTCCGGGTTGCTCAGCACCTCGTAAGCGGTGTTGATGCGTTTCATCCGCTCCTCATACTCCGCGACGCGCCCCTCAGGCGCACGGTCGGGATGGTACCGGCGCGCCAGCGCCAGATAGGCTTGCCGAATCGTCTCCGCCGAGGCGTTCGGGGCAACCCCCAGCTCGCGATAGGCGTCCAGTTTCGGATCGATGCGCATGTTCCCCTATATTTTAACCCATAATGGGCGATTCGGCGTTCGCGGGGTACAATACTGTGCTGGAGGCGACGACTGATGAAGATGCCCAAATTCCCCGGCGGCGGTTCGATGCGCCAGATGATGGAACAGGCGCAGCGGATGATGGAAGAAGCGCAACGGTTTGAAGAGGAGATGGACGCCCTGCAGGTGCAAGCGACTGCGGGCGGCGGCGTGGTGAAAGCCACTGTGAACGGCAAAGGTATGCTGATGGGGCTGGAAATCGCGCCTGATGTAATCGACCCCGACGATCCTGATATGCTACAAGACCTTATCGTGAGCGCAGTACGCGAGGCGCAGAATCAAGCAGAGAACATCCGCGCCGAGCGGATGAGCCAGCTCACGGGCGGACTCGGACTGGATAAACTCGGGCTGCCGTTTTAAGTATGCTGTTCCCGCCTGCTTTGCGCCAGCTGATGCAGCAGCTGGAGCGGTTGCCCGGGGTGGGAGCGCGCTCGGCGCAACGATTGGCGCTCTATCTCATCCGACGCCCTGAAGAAGAGGTGATGCGCCTCGCCGAGAGCCTCGTGCAGGCAAGAGAGCGCACGCGCCTGTGCCGGCGATGCTTCTTCCTGAGCGAGAGCGAACTCTGCGAGCTGTGCCAAGACCCCTCGCGCGAGGCGGATACGCTCTGCGTCGTTGCTGACCCGCGCGACGTGGTCGCCTTAGAACGCCTTGAGCAGTATCGCGGGCTGTACCATGTGTTGCATGGACTCATCTCCCCTGCGGAGGGCGTGCAACCTGAAGACCTGAAGCTGCGCGATCTTGTGGAGCGTATTCGCGCCGAGCATCCCCGTGAAGTGATTTTAGCCACGCCTGCGAATGTGGAGGGCGACGCCACCGCGCTCTATATCGCGCGCCTGCTCAAGCCGATGGGGGTGCGCGTCACGCGAATCGCTTACGGAATGCCCGTCGGCGGCGAGCTGGACTACGCCGACGCCGCCACGCTCGGCTACGCCCTCAGCGGCAGGCAGGAGCTGTGAACAGGGCGAGACGCTATGTACCTCTGGGCGCTGACTCTGACGCTACTTATGACACAAATTGAGCCGCCGCCTCTGAGCGATTGGGTCGCCAGCGGTACAGGCGAGACACGCCAGCAACGCATCGTCGTTCTGGACGCCGAACGCGGGCTGCAGCGCACCGACCGCATGGCGCTGGCAGTGACGGGCAAAGACGAGGAGACCGCCTACTGGCGCAATACGCGCTGGAAACTGGCGCCAAACCGCGCCTATGCGTTTCGGGTGCGCTTCAAAGGCGAGGGGAGCGGCGGCTGCGCGATTGTCGGCGCGAACACCGTCAACCGCGATTTCATCCCCACAGGCGAGTGGCAGACCGCCGAGTATGTGTTCCGCACACCGACGGATACACGCGAGACCTTTATCCGCGTGGGGCACTGGCACTGGCGCGGCGAAATTCTGTTTGACCAGCCACAACTGCTTGCGGTAGAGGTCGTTCACGCGCAATACGACGGGCTAACGCTCGGCGAAGGCGAGAGCCTGCGCGAGGGCAAGTATCGCTTCGTCAGCCAGTTCGAGCGCGAACTCTCCAACGCGCAGTCGCCCTTGCGTGAGTTCACGGCGGTATTCAACACAAACCGCTGGGCGTTCAGCCCTGGAGCGCAGGTGACCTATCGGCATTTTGTAGGCGATTACCGCATGCGCCGCGCAGTGCTACGCTTGAGTGTGCCCTACACGCAGGACGGCGTGCTGGCAATCCATCTGCGCAAAGACGACGGCGACTGGCAGATTGTCCATTCGGTGCGCGGGCGCGGAAGCCACGAGTTCGAAATCCCCCAGGTGTTCTTGCCTGCCCGTGCGCTCGAAGTGCGCCTGATGGGGCAAAACGGCGTGATTCAGGTAGACCGCTATACGCTGGAAGCGGAGCTGGAGCGGATGTCCGCCGCGCCGCTTATGGGGAAAAGCCTCGCGTTGTATCCCCATCAGCATCGCAACGATATTCAAGTTAAGCCGCTAAACCTGCAAAGAGATGCTCAGGGCAACTGGCGTCTGCTGGTGGAGGCGACCTGCACGGCAAAGTCGGCGTTTCGGGCGCGCCCGTTCCACCTGACGGCGCAGGACACTGCAACGCCTACTCCCCTCGGCGATAAGCGGGTCAACTTTCCGCCGAACCAGCCTGTAATTGTCTCGATACCACTCCCCACTGCTGACAAGGGAGCTGTTGAGCAGGTGGCAGGGCTGATGGATGAGCAGGGGCGCATTCTGTGGAGTGTGCGGATTAGACTGCAAGCGAACTTTCTGGAGTGGTCGCATTACGGCTACCGCTTGACTGGCGCGCCCGACTGGGCAGGGCTATGGTGGTGCGAGTGGGGCTGGAAAGTGGGGCGCACACGCGCCCTGCCGAAGCAGACGCGCCCAGCGGTGCGAGTGAGCGCGGCGCGCGGCGAGTACGAACCTGTGCAGATTGTGCTGCGCCCGACGAAGCCCATGCGTCTGCTCAAAGCCGAGTTCAGCCCCCTCGCTTCAGGGCGCAACCGCATCGCAGCGCAACATCTGAGCCTGCGTGAGGTCGCTTATGTGCCCGTAGAATATCCAACCGACGCCTTGGGAACGCCCGACGACTACCCTGACCCGCTACCGCCGCTACAGCCGCCGCTGGACATCCCTGCAGGGCAAAATCAGCCGCTCTGGCTGACGGTCTACGCGCCTTACGGAACCCCTGCTGGCGTTTATAAGGGAACTCTGACGCTCCATACCAATCGCGGCGCGATACAAGTGCCCCTTGAGCTGACTGTGTACGATTTTGACCTCCCGCGCACGCCCACCTTGCGCAGCGGCTTCGGCGTGAGTGCGGAGCGGATTTTTCAGTACCACAAACCACGCACCGATGCCGAGAAACAGGCAATCTGGGATCGTTATATGCAGGCGTTCCGCCGGGCAAGGCTCGCTCCTTATAACTTTTCGCTGAATTCTTACACAGTGCGCCTTGAGAACGGTCAGGTCAAGCTCGATTTCTCAGCGTTCGATCGCGACGCCCGCCGCTATCTCGACGGGTTCGGCTTCAACAGTTTCGTGCTGCCGATTCACGGTTTGCCGTGGGGACGCCATCTGAACTACACGCAGGCGGAGTTTCTCGGCTTCAAGGAGGGCACACCCGAATATGAACGCCACTGGACGGACTACATGCGCCAGTTGCAGGAGCATCTGCGCCGAAACGGCTGGCTGCGCAAGGCGTACATCTACTGGTTCGACGAGCCAGAGGAAGCGGATTACCCGTTCGTGCGCCGTGTGAATGAGCAGATTAAACGCGCCGCGCCCGATTTGACCGTGATGCTCACCGAGCAGCCTGAGCCGCCGCTGATAGGCTTGGTGGATTTATGGTGTCCCCTGACGGCGCTTGTGCCCCTGAAATCTATTCGTGAGCGGCGCAACGCAGGCGAGGAGGTCTGGTGGTATGTCTGCACGGGTCCGTGCGCCCCTTACGCCACGCTGTTTATCGACCATCCCGGAACCGAAATGCGTGTGTGGCTCTGGCAGACATGGAAATACGGCGTGCAGGGCGTGCTGATTTGGGAGACCACTTGGTGGCACAATCCCTTCGCTTACCCCGACCGCCTGCAGAACCCGTGGGAGGACCCAATGAGCTATGTGTGGGATGCGAGTTTCACGCCGGGCACGCGCCAGTTCTGGGGCAACGGCGACGGGCGACTCTTCTATCCCCCGCGCCGCGATCCCAACGCCAACGATGAACCGATAATCGCCGACCCCATCCCTTCCATCCGTTGGGAATGCCTGCGCGACGGCGCGGAGGATTACGAGTATCTCGTGCTTCTCGAACGCCTTGTGCATGAAGCGGAGCGCAGAAAGGTGGAGGCGAAGCTCCTGCAGCAGGCGCGGACGCTCCTGCGCGTGCCCGATTCGGTTGTGAAAAGCATGACCGAGTTCACTTACGACCCGCGCGTGGTGAATGCCCAACGTGATAAAGTCGCGCGCATGATAGACGCCTTGCAGCGGAGGATACGTTAAGGGGAAGGCACGAATCAAGCAATAAAGTGGCAGGGGCGGCCGGATTCGAACCGACGACCTTCGGTTTTGGAGACCGACGCTCTGCCAGCTGAGCTACGCCCCTGCATCTTACCCGAGCGGCCGGATTCGAACCGACAACCTTCGGTTTTGGAGACCGACGCTCTACCAGTTGAGCTACGCCCGGTCATAGCCTTTACTTCGCCTCGCGATGCACCACATGTTTTCGGCAACGCGGGCAGTATTTTTTTAACTCCAACCGATCGCGCTGCTTTTCGCGGTGCTTCGTTGTGGTGTAGTTGCGGTCTTTGCACTCGGTGCAAGCCAGCACGATAATCACACGCTTACTAACGGTTGCCATCGTTTAATACCTCCTTGTGGGGGCGGAAGTTCCCGCCCCCGTGATGGGTTAGTCCAGCATCTCCGTGACGACGCCCGCGCCCACCGTGCGACCGCCCTCGCGTATCGCAAAACGCAAGCCCGACTCAATCGCCACAGGAGACACCAACACCACCTCCATATTCACATTATCGCCCGGCATCACCATCTC
>JAOAES010000356.1 GCA_026416655.1 Fimbriimonadales bacterium | reverse complement strand
ATGCGTCAGGTGGATGTGCTGGTAATTGGCAGCGGTCCGGCGGGGCAGCGCGCGGCGATTCAGGCGGCGAAACTCGGGCGCAGCGTCGCGATTGTCGAGCGTCAGACGAACCTCGGCGGTGTGTGCATCAACACGGGCACTATCCCCAGCAAGGCGCTGCGCGAAGCGATTCTGCAACTCACGGGCAAACGCGGCGGGCTATATCACGAGACCAGCGCACACATCCCCAGCGACTTGACAATTCAGGACCTGGTCGCGCAGTGCCAGCACATCATCCGCACGGAGCAGGCGGTGATACGCGAGCATCTGCAGAAAAACGGCGTGCAGATGCTCTGGGGCAACGCCTACTTCGAAGACGAATATACCGTGCGCGTGATTCAACCGACGGGGCACGAGGTGGTGCGCGCTGAGGCGATTATTCTGGCGGTGGGCACAGTTCCTGCGCGCCCGTCGCATATCCCGTTCGATGACCAGCGCGTGGTGGACAGCGATTCGTTTCTACGCCTGCCGCGCCTGCCGAAGAGCCTGATTATCGTAGGGGGTGGGGTAATTGGCGTGGAGTACGCCTGCATGATGAACCTGCTGGGCGTGCGGGTGATTCTGGTGGAGGCGCGGCAGCGGTTGCTGGACTTCGTCGACTCGGAAATCAGCGAGGCGTTGCAGTATCACATGCGCTCGGCAGACATCACACTGCGTTTGGGCGAGCAGGTAAGCGAGGTGCAGATTTTGCCTTGCGGACTGGTGGAGGCGACTTTAGCGAGCGGCAAGCATCTGCGGGCGGAAGCGTTGCTCTACTGTATCGGACGGCAAGGCGCGACCTCCACACTGGGACTGGAGAAAATCGGGCTGGAGCCTGACGCGCGCGGGCGACTGCAGGTGAACGAACGGTTCCAGACGACAATCCCCCATATCTACGCGGTCGGCGATGTGATTGGCTTCCCTGCGCTGGCAAGCACTTCGATGGAGCAGGGGCGCGTGGCGGCATGCTACGCCTGCGGGGAGCCTGTGGAGCAGAGCTGCCCGCTGTTTCCCTACGGGATTTACACGGTGCCCGAAATCGCGATGGTAGGCAAGACGGAAGCGCAGCTCACGGCGGAAGGCGTGCCCTACGAGGCGGGCGTGGCGCACTATCGCGAGACGGCGCGAGGGCAACTCCTCGGTGATACGCACGGGCTGCTCAAGATGCTCATCCACGAGGAGACGCGCGCGATACTGGGCGTGCATGCCATCGGCGCGGGCGCAACCGAACTCATTCACATCGGGCAGGTCGCAATAGCCTTCAACGCGACCGTGGACTACTTCCTGAAGGCGATTTTCAACTATCCGACGCTTGCCGAGTGCTACAAAATCGCCGCGCTGAACGGCAGCAACAAGCTCCGCCTGCTGCAGCAAGAGGCGCGGGCGCAGCCAAAAGCGGCGTAGCTATCGGCTCTTCGCCATCGCCTGTTCCAGATCCTCCAGCAAATCTTCCACATCCTCCACGCCGACGGAGAGGCGGATTAGCGCGTCGGTGATGCCGATTTTTGCCCGCTCTTCGGGCGGGATGGAGGCATGAGTCATCGTCGCGGGGTGGCACATCAGCGATTCCACACCGCCCAACGACTCGGCTAAGGTGAACAAGCGCGTGCTGGAGAGGAACCGCATGGCGCGCTCCACACCGCCGTGCAGCTCCATCGTGACAATCGCGCCGAAGTCCGACATCTGCTGGCGGGCGCGTTCGTGTCCGGGATGGTTCGGCAGACCGGGGTAGCGCACGGTCTTCACTTCAGGATGGCGCGCAAGGTACTCGGCGATGCGGCGGGCGTTCTCGCAGTGCTGGCGCATCCGCAGCGCGAGCGTCTTAATCCCGCGCAGCACCAGAAAACAGCTCAGCGGTCCAGGCACTGCGCCGACGGCGTTCTGGTAGAACTTGAGCTGCTCGTAGAGGGCGCGGTCGCGGACACAGAGCGCGCCGCCCACCACATCGGAGTGCCCCCCAAGATACTTCGTGGTGGAGTGGACGACGATATCCGCGCCGAACTCGAAGGGGCGTTGCAGGTAAGGCGTGGCGAAGGTATTATCCACCACCGCGAGCGCGCCGTGCGCGTGCGCCAGCTCGCACGCCGCTTTCAGGTCGGTAATCGTGAGCATGGGGTTGCTCGGCGTCTCGATCCAGAGCATCCGGGTATTCGGGCGGAACGCCTGACGCAGCGCTTCGATATCCTCGCCGTCGGCGTAGGAGAACTCGATGCCGTACTTTGCCCAGACGCGCTCGAACAGACGGTAGGTGCCGCCGTACAGGTCGCGCGTGGCGACGACATGGTCGCCGGATTGGAGCAGGTTCAGTACGGTGTTCTCCGCCGCGAGTCCGCTGGCGAAGGCGAGACCGTACTCCACGCCCTCCAGCGCGGCGAGGTTGCGTTCCAGCGCGGCGCGGGTGGGGTGGTCAGAGCGCGAATATTCATAGCCTTTGTGCTGTCCGGGCGCGCTTTGGGCGTAGGTTGAAGTGAGATAGACGGGGGTCATAATCGCCCCCGTTGCGGGGTCGGGTTCCAAGCCCGCATGAATGGCTTTCGTGGCGAAACGCATGCAGTAGCCTCCTGATTTAGTGTTCGGGCAAGCCAAGCAAGTGCGCCAGTGTATGCACCAGGTCGTACTTGGTCAGCACATCATAGCGTCCGTTCTCGACGGGCACGAGCGCAGCGGTCTCACGACGAATCAGCTCGGTTAGCTCATCGAGATAGGCGTCGGGCGGGACAATCGGCAGGGGCGGGTTCATCACCTCGCGCACCACATAACTGTTCAAATCGCGTCCCTGCAGAGCGAGTTGCATAACGGTATCCTCAGAAATGGAGCCAATCGGCTCGCCGTTTTCGATCACCGGTAGTTGGGAGATGTCGTGCTGCTCCATAATCTGGAAGGCTTCCAACAAGGTATCGTGCGGGCTGACGGTGAGCAGTTCGTGCGCGAGTCCACGCCGCCGCTTCGCTTCGATTAAGTCGCGCGCGGTGAGTTTGATGCGGGGTTCATAGCAGCGGTGTTCGCGCAGCCAATCATCGTTGTAGACCTTGTTCAGCACGCGCGCGCCGCCGTCAGGCACGATAAACACAATCAGCGCGTTCTCGTCGGCGCGTTTGGCGACTTCGAGCGCGCCGTAGAGCGCGGCGCCCGTCGAGCCGCCCGCGAAAATCCCCTCCTCACGCGCCAACCGACGCGCCCACAGAAAACAGTCGCAGTCGGTCACCTGAATCACATCGTCTACCACCGAGAAGTCCATCGTGGAGGGGAAGATATCCTCGCCGATGCCCTCCACCAGATAGGGATGCGCCTCCACGACCTTGCCGTGGTGGAAGTAGTCGTAGTAGACCGAGCCGACAGGATCCACGCCAATAATCTGGATGTTGGGGTTGCGCTCTTTGAGGTAGCGTCCCGCGCCTGAGAGCGTGCCGCCCGTGCCGATGCCCGCCACAAGGTGCGTGATGCGTCCTTCCGTATCTTCCCAGAGTTCGGGACCTGTGGTCAGGTAATGCGCTTCGGGGTTGGCGGGGTTCTCGTACTGGTTCACGAACCATGCGTTGGGGATCTCCTGCGCCAGTTTGCGGGCGACGGAGTAGTAGCTGCGGGGGTCGTCGGGCGCAACGGCAGTCGGACACACAATCACTTCCGCGCCCATCGCCTTGAGCATATTGATCTTCTCGCGGGACTGCTTATCGGTGGTGGTGAAGATGGCGCGGTAGCCGCGCAACGCCGCCGCCATCGCCAGCCCCATCCCCGTGTTGCCCGAAGTGCATTCGATAATCGTGCCGCCGGGTTTGATTTTGCCCTCACGCTCCGCTTGCAAGAGCATCCGCAGCGCGATGCGGTCTTTTACGCTGCCGCCGGGGTTCATAAACTCCAGCTTGGCGTAAATTGCGGGTTTGAGGTGGCGCGGAATGCGCTGCAGGCGCACCAACGGCGTGTTTCCAATAGCATCTAATAGACTTTCGTATCGCATAGTTGCCTGCCTCCTCGCAGTCGCCACGTGGCTGCTTATATTATAGCCTAATCGACTGAAACACCAGCTGTCTGGGCAGGGTACACTTAAGCCCGGAGGCGACTGGGGCGTGTTTTTCGTTTCAAAACTGTTCGGACGGTTTGGGCGCGACTTGGGGATTGACCTGGGCACGGCGACGACACTGGTGCATGTGCGCGGCAAAGGCATCATGCTGCGCGAACCATCGGTTATCGCCATCGATCAAGACACGCGCAAGGTGCTGGCGGTGGGGGAGGAGGCGAAGCGGATGCTGGGGCGCACGCCCGCCAACATTATCGCCGTGCGCCCGCTCAAGGACGGCGTGATTGCCGATTTCGAGCAGACCGAGAAGATGTTGCAATACTACGCCAGCAAGGTCTCGCGCCACCGCTGGATTCCGCCGCGCATGGTGGTGGGCATCCCCAGCGGCGTGACGGAGGTGGAACGGCGCGCCGTGCTGCAGGCGGCGATGCGCGCTGGGGCGCGTGAAGCGTATGTCATCGTAGAGCCGATGGCGGCGGCAATCGGCGTCGGATTGCCCGTGGTGGAACCCACGGGTTCGATGGTGGTCGATATCGGCGGCGGCACGACCGAAGTCGCCGTGATTTCCCTCGCGGGCATCGTGGCGAGCCGCTCGATTCGCATCGCGGGCGACGAGATCGACGAAGCCATCGCCAACTATGTGCGCCGCACCTACAACCTGTTCATCGGCGAGCGTACCGCCGAGCAGGTGAAAATCGAAATCGGCTCGGCGTTCCCGCTGGAAGAGGAACTGGAGCTGGAGGTCAAAGGGCGCGACCTGATTAGCGGACTGCCCCGCAGCGTGCGTATCACCTCCGAAGAAATCCGCCATGCCATCTCGGAGCCGGTGAACGCGATTGTGGAGGCGGTCAAGCAGACTCTGGAGGTGACCCCGCCCGAACTGGCGGCGGATATTATGAACTACGGTATCGTGCTGTGCGGCGGCGGGGGACTGCTGCGCGGGCTGGATAAACTCCTGCAGCACGAGACCCAGATGCCCGTCTATGTCGCCAGCGACCCGACTTCGGCGGTGGTGCTGGGCACGGGCAAGGTGCTGGAAGAGCTGGACAGCAACCCAATGCTGCGCAAAGTGTTGCAGACCTCGCAGTCGCCCCGTAAGAGGTGAAGCCGATGAAACGCCGTCGCTGGACGTGGCTGATACTGGCGGCGCTGGGGCTGATGCTGGGCATCTATCACAATCAGCGCGTGCGGCACGGCGAGGCGAACCCAATCACCGCTTTGATACGCAGCATAGTCCTTTCTCTGCAACGCGGCGTCTATTCGGCGACGGCGACAACGGAGCAGTTTTTCACGACGCTCACGCACGCGCGCGAGGCGTTGCGCGAGCACGACTCGCTGGTGATCGAGAACGCTCGCCTCAAGCAGGAACTGGAGCAGATGCGCGCAGTCGCGGCGGAGAACGAGTCCCTGCGCCAGCTGCTGAACCTGCGCCCGCGCCTGCCAGGCAATTGGATGGGCTGTCGAGTCGTGGCGACCTATCCGCAGCCGGGACAGCAAACACTCATTATCGATAAGGGCACGCGCGATGGTGTGCTGGCAGGCGCGCCCGTGATAGCGGGCGAGGGGCTAATCGGCGTGGTCGAGCGTGCGGACTCAGGCGCGTCGGTGGTGCGCATGCTCACCGCGCCGCGCATGGCGGTCAGCGCGCGGGTTCTCAACCCCCAGAAAGCCAGCACCGGCGTCTGCGAAGGGCGCGGCGAGAGCATGCTGCTGCTCAACTTCATCCCGCCAGAAGCGCCGTTGCAGGCGGGCGACAAGGTCGTGAGTGCAGGGTTGGGCGGCAAGTACCCGCCGAACCTGCCAATCGGCGTGGTGGAGCGCGTCTGGCTCGACCGGCAATACTCCGTGAAAAGGGCGTGGGTGCGCCCCGCCGTCGATTTCGAACGGCTGAGCGTGGCGCTGGTGAAACGAGGGAGATGAAACGCATGGCTCAGGAAGCCCGACTGCCCGAATTTCTGCGCCCCCTCTTCTGGGATGTAGAGTTTCACGCCCTCTTACCTGAAAAACATCAAAGCTATATCTGTCTGCGCATTATTGAGCATGGCGACCTGAACGCCCTGCGCTGGATGCTGCGCTATTATAGCAAGCCGCGTCTGCGCCGATGGCTGATAGCGCGTCAGGGGCGGGGTCTCAGCCCATGCGCCCTGCGATTCTGGCAAATGATGCTTGGCATACCGAAGCGCACCGTCGACCCGTGGCTTCGTTCGCGTCCTGAACCGTCATGGCCCCCGAAAGAGCGTTCCACCTCGAAGTGATGTCCGCGCCGATGCGTCGGGCGTGTGCAATGCAGGCGCGGCGGCTTTGCTCGTAGAGTATACTCCCACTGGAGGATCAGACCATCGGCAAACTGCGCTATGACTACGAGCGGGTGCAACCGCACTGGCTGACGCGCCTGTTGCTTTCAGGCGGCTGGGCGCGCACGCTACGGTGGTTGCTGCTGGTGCTGGCAGCGGCAGTGGCGCAGGGAGTCTGGGCGAACAGTTTGCGCCTTGGCCCTGCGACCCCCGACTTTCCACTGATTGTGCTGGCATGCCTTGCGTTGCTGACGAACCCGAACACGGCGGCGTGGGCGGGCTTTCTCACGGGGCTACTCCACGCCAGCATGCTGGAGCAGACGGTAGGCAGTCTGATTATCAGTCGCACGCTCGCCGCGACCGCCGTCGCCTACCTGCCGATGGTGCTTTCCAAACGCCACGGGCTGAGCATAGTTCCCACGGTGGCGTTGCTCACTTTGCTGGCGCAGGGGCTACTCTATCTCGCCGCGCCCAGCGTTTCGGGCAGCGCGTTTTGGCAAGCGACTCTATGGGGCATGGTGTATAATATAGGCTTGGCGATACCCGCCTGCTGGCTGATACGGCGAATCGTACCGCCTGAGTTAGATGACGAAGCGATTTTATGGAACAACTAACGATGATGTCTGGTACTAAGATTCAGGAGGCATCACTGCAATGGCGCAGACGATAATCGAACGCGAACGCCATACCGAAGAGAGCAGCGCATATGCGATAGCGATACGCCAGCTGGAGACAGCGGCGCACTATCTGAATCTGGATCGGAGCCTGCTGGAGGTACTGAAACATCCCCGGCGCGAGCTGATTGTGAACTTCCCCGTGAAGATGGACGACGGCTCCATCCGCGTTTTTACGGGCTACCGTGTGCATCATAACCCCGCGCGCGGACCGGCTAAGGGCGGTATCCGCTATCACCCCGAAGTGACCTTAGACGAAACGCGCGCGTTGGCGATGTGGATGACATGGAAGTGCGCGGTGGTCAATATCCCCTATAGTGGCGCGAAAGGCGGCGTGGTGTGCGACCCCAAACGCCTTTCGGTACACGAACTGGAAAACCTCACCCGACGCTACATCACGGAAATCTCGATGCTCATCGGTCCGGAATCGGACATTCCCGCGCCCGACGTCGGCACGAACCCGCAGGTGATGGCGTGGATTATGGACACCTACTCGATGCACAAGGGCTACACCGTGCCGGCGGTGGTAACAGGTAAGCCAATCGCGATAGGCGGTTCGGAAGGGCGCTTGGAAGCAACGGGGCGCGGTGTCACGGTGATGGCGCACGAAGCGCTCAAGCAGATTGGCAGCCAGCTGGAAGGCGCAACTGTCGCGATTCAGGGCTTTGGAAACGTCGGTTCGGCAACAGCGAAACTGATGCATCAAGCAGGCGCGAAAGTCGTCGCTATCTCCGATGTGCGCGGCGGAATCTACAATCCGAACGGGCTGAACATTCCCGCGTTGCTGCACTGCGCCGGACGTGACGGCTGTATCCAAGCCTATCGCGACGCCGAGCCGATTACCAACGAGGAGCTGCTTGAACTCCCGTGCGATGTGCTGGTTCCCGCCGCGCTGCACGGAGTCATCACCGGGCATAACGCCGAGCGCATCAAAGCTCGCGTGATTGTGGAAGCCGCCAACGGTCCCGTGACCCCCGACGCTGACGAGATTCTGGACGACAAGGGCGTGCTGGTCGTACCCGACATCCTCGCGAACGCGGGCGGTGTGATTGTGTCCTACTTCGAGTGGGTACAAGACCTGCAAGCCTTCTTCTGGGAAGAGGAAGAGGTGAACCGCAAACTGGAGAAGGCGATGCGCCGCAGCTACGAGCATGTCGCCCAGACCGCCGAGCAGAACAAAGTGAACATGCGCATGGGCGCGTACATCATCGGCGTCAAGCGCGTGGCGGAAGCGACCACCATTCGCGGAATCTATCCATAAACGATGGAAACCCGAAAGCCACTCTATTACACCTTCGGCAACCACATGCACTGGGTCGATATGGAGTGGCTGTGGGGCTACAGCGTATTGCCCGACTCGGCGCGGGATATGCTGCGTTTCTGCCATGAGACGGGCGCGAAAGGCAACCTAAACTTCGACGCCGTCGGCTACGAACGCCTCGCCGCCGAAGCCCCTGATGTGCTGGAAGAACTCAAGCAAGCGCTGGCGCAAGGTCAAATTGAGATTGTGGGCGCGTCCTACGGACAGCCCTACGGTTTGTTCCACGGGGGCGAGTCGAACATCCGCCAGCGCGTGTATGGCGTGCGCGCCGTGATGCGATTGTTGGGCGTGCGCCCGCGCGTCTTCTGGGAAGAGGAGTTCGACTTTTTCCCGCAGCTGCCCCAGATGCTGCGCGGCGTGGGCTATGAGTATGCCTGCCTGTTTTACCAGTGGACATGGCACACGCCGTATATGCCCTTCGAGGACGCGCCCGCAATCTGGTG
>JAOAES010000317.1 GCA_026416655.1 Fimbriimonadales bacterium | reverse complement strand
AGCGCAACGGCTGACCACCTTCGGCGGTACGGTCGCGCTCGGTGGGCCCGAGATCGATGTGGTCAGCACGCCGCTGATGCGCGTGTTCAAGGCGCGTGTGTTCTGGCTGATTGTGCTGACCTTCTTCGGCGTGCTGACCTCAACTTTCGTGGCGCAACAGGAGGAGATTCTCTCCAAAGCGATTGTGCTGGCGGCGTTCATCGCGCCGATTATCGACATGGGCGGCAACACGGGCAGCCAGTCGGCGACGCTGGTGATTCGCGCGATGGCGCTGGGGCAGGTGCGGTTGCGCCTGCGCGACTTCCTGTTCATCCTCAAGCGGGATGTGCCCGTCGCGCTCACGATGGGCGTCGCGATTGGCGTGTTGGAGGTGGTGCTGGCGTACTTCTCGAAGGGCGTCGGCTTCGATGTGCTGATGGTCGTCGGGCTGGCGATGCTGACCGTGACGATTGTGGGCAGTTTGGTGGGCGTGGCGTTGCCGTTCGCGGCGCGACGGCTCGGCTTCGACCCCGCCACGCTCAGCGGACCCGTGATTACTTCCGTGATGGACTTGTTAGGCGTGATGATTTACTTCGGCTTCGCTTACTACTTCCTGAGCGAGTTGCTGAAGTAGTGGGCGTGTAGGGGCGCGTCTCTGTGCGCGCCCTGACGCTCTACCCATTTCTTCGTTAGGGCAGTTCGCAAGTGTGTGAGAGTGTATATGGAAGTATCGCTCTAAGTTTCCTTGACTCGTGAACCTGCCAGAGTGAATAAATTCGCGCCCACACAACTGTAAACCCCGCCTACGCGGGTTTCAAAACCCCGCGTAGGCGGGGTTTTTCGATTGCGTGGGTGCGAATTTATTCGCCAAAGGTGTCTCGATATTTCTTAAACAGTTTCCAAGTAGTTTTCATAAAAAACGCGGAGGAGATTCCTTGTATAATACAGTGTGGCGTCCAAAGGGCAGGGGCACTCGGCAAGATTCCCGGGACACCAAGCCCGTAGCGAGAACCGAACCCCTGCCCGCTGCAACAGACCGAACAGAATCGCAGGACACCAAGCCTGAATCACAAGGACGGTCGTTCAGCACGCCGAAGCATACCTGAAGGAGGTACAACAATGCAACACACCATCTTTGTCGGAATCGACTTGAGCCAAGAAACGATGACCGTCGCGTGGTACCAAGCCCCCCACGCCTGCCAAACCGCCGTCTTCCCGCGCACCGAAGACGGCTGCACCGCCCTGCACCAGTGGTGCGCCCGTCGGGGCGTCGCCTACCACTGGGTGATGGAAGCCACGGGCAGCCTGTGGCAGCGCGTGGCGCAGTATGCCGCCGCACACGGCATTCCCGTCTCGGTACTCAACCCCCAGAGCGTCCACGCGCTGGGGGGCGTCGAGGGGCGCGTTGCCAAGACCGACGCCTTAGACGCGGAGTTGATTGCGGCGTGTGCGCAGGTGCTGCAGCAGCGGGGGATGCTGCGCGTGTGGGAGCCGTCGGAGGCGGCGTTGCAGACCCTGCGCCAGTTGCTGCGCTTGCGGGCGCAGTATCAGGAGCAGCTTGTGGCGCAGCGGGCGTCGCTCCGGGCGTTGCAGGAGCAAGGGGCGTCGGAGGCGGTGATGGCGTTGGCGGCGCAGGCGGTCGCTGCAGCACAGGCGTTGGTCGAGGCGGTGGAGGCGCAGGTGCAGCAGTGGGAGCGCGAGCATACAGAGTGGCAGCCCGTGCTGCGTCGGCTGCGCACGGCGCCGGGCATCGGACGCTGGAGTGCGCTGACGCTGATTGCGGAGGCGGGGAGCCTGCTGTGGTTGCGGGATGGGAAAGCGTTCGTGCGGTACTGCGGGTTGGCGCCTGTGGTGAAGCAATCGGGTCGGCGTTCGGGGCTGGGGTACGGCGTGTGTCGGGCGGGGAACCGCTGGTTGCGGCGGGCGTTGTACTTGGCGGCGTTGAGTGCGGTACGGGTGTCGGCTCGGTATCGGGCGGTGTATCAGGGTTTAGTGGCGCGGGGGAAAGGGCGGAAGGTGGCGTTAGTGGCGGTGGCGCGTCGGTTGGCGGAGTTGGTGTATGCGTTGCAGCGGGAGGGTCGGGATTATGATCCGTCGTGGTTGGACAAGGACTTGACTTTACAAGACAGAATCTCGCTCCGCTCGGAATGACAACGCTCTGCACGCAAAAGTGAACTTGTCATTCCGAGCCGAAGGCGAGGAATCTCAAATAGGTAGCAAGTTGGGTTATAATACCGATTAGGCTGGTCAGTGGTTTGAGATTAGGCGTGCACGGGGGCGTGCCCCTACAGCCCGTATTGTAGGGGCAGACCTCTGTGTCTGCCTTGAGGCAGGGCGAGATTTTTCGAACACACTCATTTTGCCTCGATTAGCACTACAGCCTCAACCGCGTCGCGAAATAGTGCAGCGAGCGGTTGCGCGTCTTGGCGAGATTCCAGTCGTACTCATTGAGAATCTGCCGGTAGACTTCCTCTTCTCCTCTGCCGAGTCGCTGGCAGAGTCTCTTGAACTCCTCGTATGTCAGACTGTCGGTGCTGCTGTAGATGGGGACGCCCAGCGAGTTGTTGGAAACAACGCCCGCGAGGTACCACGCCTCAATCTCAGGGCATACCACAAGGATTCTGCGCTGAAGGTCAGGCGGTCTACGTAGCCCTTTGAAGTCGAAATGTTCCTTCAAGGTTCGTCTCTTCGCTTCCGTTATACACTTGCTGGGGTCAAGGTCAGCCAAGATGTAGCTTTCGTATCCTTGCTTCAGATAAGTGTAGAACAATCCTGCACTGGTCTTGGGTCTTAAGCCAGCGTAGGTGATAACGCATTCGTCTCGTTCGGCAAATGTGGAAGCGCCAAGCAGAGGAAGAACCACTTGCGTAATAAAATCTGCATCTCTAGGTCCTTCCACGAAAAAACGGAAGTTTAGCATGCTACTTCCCTAATAGTCCTTTCGCGTGCAGCTCAGGCAGGTCGATTCGCTGGCGTAGAAAGGCGCGCGCCATCTTCTGACTGGCGGGGTAGACAATCTGTGAGAAACCGCGCTCGTCGCGTTTCACGAGGCGCAGTTCTTCAACGGATGTGTAGCGCAGCAGTTCAGGGTTGTGTGTGGTAATCAGAATCTGCCGCTCTTGGGACGCGCTGCGCATCAGGCACATCATCCGCTCGATGATTTTGGGATGGAGGTGGCGGTCTGGCTCCTCAAGGATTGCCAGCTCGTTGGGGCGGGCGTCGAAAAAGAGCGCGACGATGAGCGCGATGGCGTGCACCGTGCCGTCCGAAAGCAGCGGCGCGCTGAAGGTGTGCTGCCCCGCGAACCGCTCCACCACCTGCAGGTACGCCGCGTCGTTGGGCAGGCGCGCCGTTTGTACCGTCTCCACATAAGGCAACAGGGTTTGTATCAGGGCTTGCAGTTTCGTGCGCGTCTGTTCCCGCTGCAGCAGGTTGCGCACGATAGTGGGCAAGTTGCTTCCGTCTTCCTTGAGGCGGGTTGCGCCCTCCATCGGCGTTGCCATCTGCGCCAGGCGCGGGAGAAAGTCGTACACGCGCACGCCGAAACTGTGCTGCACTACCTCGCGCCACGGGGAACGCAGCAACTCAACGATGGAATAGGCGCGCCCCGACATAATCTCCACGCTTTCCCATCCCGTCTTGATAACCACTCCTGCCTCACGGACTAGGTGCGGCGCGCGGATAGTGAACTTGTCGCCGTCTTTTTGTATAAGAACGCGCAGCAGGGGCTTCTCATCGCCCGACTGAGTAGGGATAAACCGCATCTCCAGCCGTTCGCGCTGCGGTTCAGCGGACAGCTGGTCGTGCGCCGCGCTGAAGGTTCCCTCGTACTCTGCCCACGCGAGCCGTTCCAGCCCGTAGCTCTGCAGCGACGCCTGTACGAAAGGCAACTCCACAGGCGAACCCCGCCAGCGTGCACCAATACTGAACTGCGCCTCGGACAAAAGAGCGTTGGCAAGTGCGCGTGCGCCGCCGCCTCGCGCCGTCGCCTCTTCCAAGCCGTGATGGATTAAGTCGTGCAGGAACCGAAATGCCCCCACTAGATTCGACTTGCCCGAAGCGTTGCCCCCCACCACAATCGTCAGCGGCAGCAAGTCGAGGCGCGCCTCGCCGAAGCTTTTGAAGTTGCGCAACCAGAGTCGCTCTATCACGCAGAGTCACCCATAGGAGTGTACCTCGCCAAGTGTGTTTGATTCAGAGCAAGTCCTTTCCCAACTCCCGCAGCTCGCGCCGCGAAAGCAGACTCCTGAACTCCACAAGCTTCACATCCACCATCGTGGGCAAATACGCCTCCAGAAACGGCTTGTGTGAAGCTCCGACTATCACAACCATCCGCCCGCCCGGGTGATGTGCCATCGCTCGACGAATATGAGAAGCCATGTTCAGGTTCCGTACCTCCCACGCTGCCATGCGCGCCCGATCCAGCCCCGAAGCGAACCGCGTGCGGAACCACACACGCCACTGCTCCATATCTTCTTCTGCATATTCAGGGGAGTTGTAGTACAGGTAGAGGGGTAGCAAATTCCCTTGGCGCGCCACGCGCTCGAACCTGTGCCGATCCTGTTGCATAAGTGCTTTGAAGCGAGCTTCCATAGCCTGCACTTCTTTACTGGCTTGCATCTCCCGCAAAAACTGTTCAAATGTCCTGAGGAATAGATCGCCGTCTTGGTGATCATCAATCTGGTAGATGCGTTGCAACTGCCTGCGACGAGCCAGCGCAACGCCGATTGAAGTGTCTTCACTCTTGGATTGCAGTGCCTGCTCCAGCGAACGTCGCACCTCGGTGGGAAGCCACTGATCTTGGGCGCGAAACTCCTCAGGCAAGTACGACCACTGCAGCAGCGCCGAAACATAGTCATACGCTGCCAACAGATAGCCAATTAACGCAGTGCGCTCCATAGGAGTAGCGTTAGGGGTGAGGGAGGCGAGACGCTCCTCCGTAATCAGCTCTGCCTGCACGCGCGAGATGCCAAGTTGTTTCTGCAGCATGCGCCCCAATTCAACAATCCGCTGTGCAAACCGCTCTACGGTACCACCGTGCTTCTGGGGCGTTAGTTCCATCCATTCAATGACCTGCGGATGCAGCCATTCTACGCCAACCAAGTCGGGCTTGAACCGCTCCAGCACGTTGAGCAACGGCTCAAGCGCCGCAACCTCGAAGTCGTATCCTGCAAGGTGTGGTGTGCCCAGTATCAGTAAGTGGGTCTTTTCCCGTTCTGCTATCGGCGCACGAAACGGTGGTCGATTCCGCACGATGCTCATGTCTACCCCCACACCTTACGCACAGGCAACTCAAACCCTGGAAGCGCCTCGTCGCCCGACAGCACATCGGCGTTGGTGAGCGTCTGAACGTGCCCACTCGCGCGCCACACTTCTACCACATGCCGCACAGGATCCACCAGCCACACAATCTGCACGCCGCCCGCCAACCACTCCCGCGCCTTTTCGTGCAACTTGGGCAGAGGGTCATCGGGCGAGCGCACTTCCACTACGAGATCAGGCGCAATACGCACAAAGCCCTCATCAGGCAGTTCGGGCGAGAGACGCTCGTTGCGAATGAACGCCGCATCAGGGGCTAACACGCTTTCGCCTGCGGGGGTCTGTATGCGGAAGCCTGTTTCGGCAGCGTGAGTCTCGCCAAGCCCCTTTTGGTTTGCAATTCGGCTCCCGATGTGCATTGCGATCCGTCTGTGTCCTCTGCTGACAGGCATTTTTTCGCGTACCTCGCCGCGCCACAGCTCGGCGCGCTTGTCCATGTAGGCGCGCTCGAACTCCTCTGCGCTCATGCGCGTTCGTATCGCAAGGGACATGGTAAAGATATGATACCCCACTATGCAACCTCGCCCCATTATAGCAGGAATCGCCACGACTGCGTCGAAACGCCCTTGTAGCTTGAGAGGGCAGCGATGACGCCGCACAACACCCACGAGGCTTGGAAACACTATATTGAGACGGTCTGTGAAGCGAAGGGGTTACCCCACGAAGACGCCGAAGAGTGTGTCTCGGAGGTGTTGCTGCGCTACATTAGGCGACGAGGCGCGTTGCCGTGGGAAGAGGAACAGCCCGAAGCAGCTTTGCTGAACCTGCTGACGCGCGACGTCGCCCACGAGCGTCTCCGCAGCCTGCGTCGTCGGCAGCGGCTCCAAGAGACTTACGAACGCTTGCAACTATCCTTCCAAGCGTCCTTACCCAGTCCTGGGGCTGCTGCCCTATCGAGCGCGGAAGTGGAAACTTTTCGGAAGCGGCTGCCCGCGTACCTGCTCAGGACACTCGACCTGCTTGTGGATGGCTACACGCCCCACGAGATTGCCAACCTGCTCGAGGTCTCGGTTGGCACCGTTTATACCTATCGCGCAGAACTCAGGGCGAAATTCGTTGAATACTTCGGTTATGACCCTAGAAATTCGCAGACTCGTGTCGGTAATTATAATGGAGACGCAGCACAGCGTTTCTCACTTGATTCGGAGGAGGCTTATGATGAGACATCGAGTAATGGTCTGCAGACTGACTGCACACGCAGCGATCGCGCTGCTGCTCATGACGGGTTTAGCTTCGGCGACGAGTACGCGCGTGACTGCGGGGGGGGGGGGCTGACATGTCCCTTAGCCTCGTACCCACAACCCTGACACAATCAAGCCCCCCTGTATATCCCAGAGGCGCAGTTCTACTGTGGCGAAATGCAACTCGTCCAATTCGCGTCGCAGGTCCTTCGGGAAGCATGTTCCGCGCTCACGTCAACTTCAGCGGCGAGGAGATAGAGTTTGCATTGCTCGTTTTAGGCTCCGATGGGCAGAGATATTGCAACCATCAAGCTCGTTTTCCGCTTTCGGATGGATGGGTAGTGGGGGCTGTTAGTGGAAGCTCAGTAATTCCGCTTGTTTCTAACATTCGCACCATAGCCGCAGTACGCTGGCAGCGAGCCAACACTCAGGTAGACTTGGACATCGACTGGTTCTTCGTAAGAACCAATGATCCGAGTTCAGGTCGGGGACCGAGCCGCGTCGATCGCGAGACTGCGCTAACGCCGCGTAAATCGCCTGACATACCTAACAACTACCGCGGCGAAAACCTCACGAGATATTTCATAACGGATGTTGAAAAAGAGTCTACTGGGGGCTGGAGCAAGACGCGCACGCTTCCATCGGGCGGCATTCTTGCCCCGATTGTTCGCATCAGCTGGCGCGAGCGCCTGAGCAACGGCTCCGTCGTAGCGCAAGAGCTCTGGGTGCCAGGAAGCGATATCGTGGCGCCCCTTCCAGGCTTGAACGATTGCACGCCAATCAGCAGCACAGGCAATTGTGAGGGCTCAAACAACGTTCCGTTAGGTGTCTCTCGTTACAATCAAAGCTACGCCGGTCGGGTTACCTCCTTCAGCAACAGTGGCTGGATTTATCGTAGAGCGATTGGAGGCTGGCTGTATGTGAGCCAGCAGAATGGAAGTATACACTTGGATGATGTGCCAGTTCAGTATCCCGTATATGTGTTCAAGGATATCGGACGTGAAACAGGTACCAGTTCCAGCGTAGCGCTGGTAAGCCACTTACCTACCTACCACATCCCGTATGACACCCCCGCGTGGTGGCGCGTTCATATCGCATCCATTTACGAGAATGTTCCCTATGAGTGGGGCGGCAAGTACTATGCGGCGGAGGCGTCGGGGCGAATCCTAAACAACGCCAGCAGCACACATTGGGGTTTTGGGTTAGATTGCTCAGGGCTGATTGCTGTGGCGCGAGAACGGGCGCGCGACGGGCGCTACGGTACGGGCGCTATCGAGAGGGAAACAAACGAGCTGGTACATGTGACGCGCGATCGGTTCGGAAACACTGTTCCACTGAGAGACTCGCAGGGGAATAAAAGGTACAAATGGGAAGAGGTGCGTCCTGGCGATGTTCTCCTGCGTGCTGAGCGAGGCAGAGAACACGTGATGCTGGTCGTGAGAAACCTGTTTCGCGGTGAATCTCCAGGCGATCCTGGACGATATCGCATAACATACATTGAGGCATTCGGTGCTGCACCATCCCCCACTCCAGGAGGTAACCCGATAGTAGTTGAAAAGGTTCGATACCAGACGCAGACGTGTACCTACTTTCTGGGTACGCGCTTGCCTGATTCGAACAACCAACAGGATGTGGACGATTTTGTGCCACGCCGATTTTAGAGGCGAATAGCACTCAGGAGGCTCAACATGACGAAACGACACTCCATCGGTATCGGCTTTTTAGCCGCCGCTGCGCTTGTAGCGGCAATTGCACTGGGGGCTTCTGAACCCCCAGCGGCAAAACAGGACGACCAACCGCCGCGCCTCTCCCTACCGCCGTCGCCTGTAAAGGCGAAGACCCTGTTCACGATTCCCTACGGGGAAGCGGAAAATGAAATCTGCGACTTTAGCGTCGGTCCTGGCGAGGGCGATTCTGTCACCTACACGCTGGCAGACTTCCGACGCCTTGCGAATGGCAACTTCGCGCTGCTGGCGTCTCGTCCAGGCGGCGGACGCTTGCAAGTGTTCAACGAGAGAGGCGAATTAGTCAAAAGCGTGCCGATGTACGTACATCCCGAACATGGGAGCTACCACATTCGCTCGGACGGGATGGTGTTCTGGGCGAACCCGATCATGATTGAGTATGCGATTGGGATTGGTCGGCAGGAAGCGGGCATGTTAGACGAGGAGACCTCCGAAACCCAGCGGCGCAGTTTCAGTGAGCCGTACCAAATACCGTCTGAAGTGGCGGTGAGGATGCCGCTGCTGATGGTTCAGGCGTCCGACGCCGCGCAACAAAGCGCTGCGCAAGCGATTCAAGACCAGTTGCGTCTGCAGTTCGTGGACGCCTACCGTGAGCATCGGATAGAGGAAATTCTGGGAAGCGCCGGCTCGATTTTCGCCGCTGACGATGGTTCGGTGTATGTGGGAATTGGGCTACCTTCTCCGGGCGAAGGAAGGCCTGCGGAGTGTGGAACGCTCTGTTTCCGTGTGGGGCAGGCTGCGCCTCAGGTGTTTCGCCCCACGGGAGCCGAGTATCTTGCACTGCCCGACAACACCGTCGGCACAGCGGTTGTGGTGAACATAGACGGGACGTTTTGTACGACCGAGCGTTCCAAGATACGAGTACGCCGACTGGATGGCTCAATTTATGCAGAGTTCCAGCTCCCCAGAGAGTTGCAGGGGCTGCTGGCGATGCCGGGGATGTGCAAGCCGTTGTTGCTCAGTCCCAACCGCATAGTATGGCGTTTCTCTGGACTGCTGGTCGTATTGGATCGGAACGGGAACATCCTCTTCCACGACGACACGAATCCCAAATACTGTCAGCAGTCGTTTGATGTGGACAGTCAGGGGAACTTGTACTATGTAACCTTCACGGATAAAGGCTTGGAGGTGCGGGTGGCGGCAGTGGGTCGGTAGTGTTAATGTAGGGCGCGCTCTGTAGGCGGTGTTGCCGTATGCAGGGCGCGCCTGCACATCGTTTGCGTGTTGCCATCAGGCTGGCGACAGCGGCACTTATAAGCCAACACACAGAGTCACCCGTAGAAGTGTACCTTTCCAAGGATTGTGTAAGGAACAGCTGATTTGAGAAGCAATTGCGGGCGACGCGAACGGCGACGGCGTTTAGATGACGCCGAACTGCTGACGGGGCTGCCCAACTTCGGCGGCAGGCGCGAATCAGGTATACTGCTCACGATGAGACTGCATGCCCTGCGCCTCTGGCAGTTTCGCAACTACGCCCGCGCCGAGCTTGCGCCCTCGCCGCGGGTGAACATCCTGCTGGGGGCGAACGCACAGGGCAAAACAAACCTGTTGGAAGCGATTTACTACCTCAGCGCGTTGCGCCCTCTGCGCCCCGTGCGCGAGGCGGATCTCATCCAGTGGGGCGCGACCGAGATGCGCCTCTACGCACAGTACGAAATCGACGGGCTGCTCGATGACCTGCAGATGCGTCTGCCGCTGTAGGGCAAGCGTACCATCACGCTCAACGCGCAGCCTGTCGCGAAACAGAGCGCGCTGGTGGGCAAGCTGAGCGTGGTCTGCTTCACGGAGCAGGATCTTACAATTGTGAGCGGCGAGCCTGCCGACTGACGCCGCTTCCTGGACAACGAAATCAGCCGGCTGAGCAATCGCTATCTTTATTCGCTGGCGCACTACAAACGCGCACTGGAGCAACGCAACAACCTGCTGCGGGGCTACCTGGAGGGCGTCGCGAGCTTAGAGAGCTTGCCTGAATGGAACGCGCAACTGGTGAAGTACGGCGCGCGGCTGTTCCACGCCCGTCGGCAGTTTCTGGAGCGGCTCAACGCGCTGGCGCACACCACCCATCGCGCCCTCACACGCGACGCTGAGACGCTGACACTTCAATACCTGCCCGGCTTGCCCGTGCGCGAGCCGCTGCCCGAGAAAGAGGAGGACTGGTCGGACGCGCTGCTGAGCGCGCTGCACCAGTCGGCGGGCGAGGAGCTGCGGCGGGGAACCACGCTGTATGGACCGCATCGCGATGACTTTCTGATTCAAGTGCAGGGCTACGAGGCGCGCCTGTATGCCTCACAGGGGCAGCAGCGCACCTGCGCGCTCAGCCTGCGCCTGTCGGAAGTGTCGCTGGTGGAGTCGATTCGCGCCGAGCCGCCGATTGTGCTGCTGGACGATGTGTTCTCCGACTTAGACCCCGCGCGGCGACGCCATCTGGTGGAGTTCCTTACCCCGCGCACGCAAACTTTCATTACCTGCACCGACCTTAGCGCGTTCGACGAGGCGACTTTGCAGGACGCCGCGCTGTTCGAGGTGCAATCAGGGACGGTGAGCCGTCGTGCGTAAGATGCAGTCGGCAGGGAATGCGCTGCAGAGCTTGCTCCAGCGGCTGGGACTGGACAGACAGTTCCGCACTTACGAAGCGTTGGCGCGTTGGAGCGACATCGTGGGCAAGCAGATTGCGCAGGTTGCTCGCCCGGTGCGTGTAGACGCCGACACGCTGTGGGTCGCCGTGAAAAGCCATGCCTGGGCGCAGGAGCTGAATTTTCAAAAGGGGACGATTCTCAGACGCCTGAACGAGCGTGCAGGCGAGGAGCGGTTCAAAGAGTTGCGGTTTACAGTGCGGGCGAGTTTGCCGACAGGCGTTGTCGTCGGCGGGGACGCCGACGCTACGGGCAGGGGCAATCCCGTCGGCGGGGACGCCGACGCTACGCGCTCCTCTCCCTTCGTAGCGTCGGCGTCCCCGCCGACGCTCTCCGAAGCAGAACTTGCCCAAGTGGAGTCCAGCCTCGCTGGAGTGAGCAATCCAGTGTTGCGCGGCGCGCTGCGGCGGGCGCAGATTGCCAGTCTGCGCACTCAGAAATACCTGGCGCAGCGAGGCTGGCGGAGGTGTGTCGTGTGCGAATGCTACCACAGCGACGACTCGGCGGTCTGTTTCCTGTGCGAGCAGGGCGTATAGGCGAGGTGGCGCGTCCGCGCCCGATGTTGCAGCTCGCGCTGGGCGTTGCGCTGGGGATTAGTCTCACGGAGTGGCTTGTGTTGCCTGTCGCGCCGTCGGTGGGTCTGGGGTTAGCAGGGGTAATCCTCGCGCTGAACCTGCCGCGTTGGGCGTGGTTGGCGTTAGGACTGGCGCTGGGCGCAGTTCGGTACGACCTGTGGCGCAGCCCGCCCGTGCAGACGCCGTCGTCCACCGCAATCCTGCGCGCCGTTGGGACGCTGGAGCCGACGCGCAGCGGCTACCGCTTGCTGTGTGTGTTTGAAGCGCCGAAACTGCCTACCTACACGCTGGTCTACTTCCGCCCGAATGTGCAAAACCTGCCCGACTACGGCGATGTGTTTCGGATTGAGGCGAATTGGCGTCGCCCGCCGCGGTTTCGGGGCTTCGACTGGGCGCGGTATCTGGAGCGCAGGCGCGTGTACCATATCGCAACAGTGTTCAGCGAGCGGCAGTTCACGATTCTGGAATCGGGCGCAGGCAGGTGGCAACGCTACTTCTCGGCGGCGCGACAGTCGCTGCGAAACACACTCCGAAGCCACCTCGCGCCCGACGACGCCGCGCTAATGGAAGGTATGCTGGTTGGCGCGACGGGCGACTTCCCGCCCGAGCTGCGTGAGGCGTTCCACAAATCGGGCACGGGGCACCTGCTGGCGACTTCGGGACTGCATGTGATGATGGCGTTGCAGATGGTCTACCTGGTCCTGCGGGGGACGCCAACGCCGTTCGCCGGGCGAATGGGGCTGGTGATGCTTGCAGCGTGGTGCTATGCGTTGCTGGCGGGGTTGCGCCCCTCAATTGTGCGCGCGGCGACGATGGTCAGCTGTGCCTTGAGCGCGCCCCTAATCGGACGCGAAGCGGACAGCCTGAACGCGCTGGGCTTTGTAGGTGCGCTGTGGCTCCTAATCGCCCCCCACGCGATTTTCGAAGTGGGCTTTCAGTACTCATTCTGCGCCGTGCTGTTCATTCTGCTGTTTTACGGCAGGCTGTTGAGGAGCCTCAAAACCTTGTTATTCCGAGCGGTGCGAGGGATCCCGCTGATACTGCAGCGCATCTTGGAGAAAGGCGTGATCCCCTTGCTCAGCGTCTCGCTCTGTGCGCAGGCGGGCATCAGTCTGGTGCAACTCTATCATTTCGGCTACCTGTCGTTTCTATCGCCTGTGGCGAACCTGCTGGCGGTTCCGATGGCGTATCCGACACTCGCGTTTGGCTTCTGGTTCTGGCTTTCACAGGGCGTAGGGGTGTTGCCTGTGGAGTGGCTCTGCGCGTGGCAGAAGTGGGTTGCGCTTACCTTCAGCGGCGACTGGGTTCCTGCCTTGCGGAACGCGAGCGCGCCCGTGTGGGCGGTCATCGGGTTCTACGCAGGCGTGCTGCTGCTTGCGCCCGAACCGCCGCTGGGGGAAGCGCAGGAAAACTAAGTGTTGGTATAATACACCTATGCGTATCCTGCTGTGTTTTGGCGCGTTGTTGAGCGTGTTTATCGCTTGGGCAGGCGGTGAGGGCTGTTCGCTGTGCGGGCGCGCCCATACCGCCGCAGCGAGGCATCCTGAAATCAACCTGTTCTCGTTCCCTCCGCTGATCCAAGATCCTCAGCTGACCGATGTGCAGCACTACGATCTGACTATCGAAGTCGTGCCCAGCACGCAGACGCTCATCGGCTCGTGTATTATGACCGTGAAGGTGACGCAGCCAACACTCAACGCCTTCCGTTTCCGTCTGCGTGATAACTTTTTGATTACGGGACTGCGACTGGACGGACGCCCGATTTCGTTTGTGCGCGAGAGTACAACCACTGTTCGCGCTGAGTTTGACCGCACGTACACCGAGAACGAGGTGTTTCAGCTGCAGGTGGACTATCAGGGCGTACCTGTATCGCGGGGGTTCGGGTCTATTGAGTTCACCACGCGCTCGTCGGGGGCAGTGATTGTCGCCACGCTGAGCCAGCCGTATTACGCCTACACATGGTGGCCCGCGAAAGACGAGAACACCGACAAAGCCACCTTAACTTTCACGCTGATTACCCCGCGCGATATGTTTGCGGTGGCGAACGGGATGTTGCAGTCTACCGAAGACCTGCCGAGCAACCGCCGTCGCTATCGATATCAGCATAACTATCCGATTGCGCCTTATCTGGTGGCGTTTGCAGCGACGAACTATCAGAGCTGGTCGCGCTCATTTACCTACAACGGGCAGACGATGCCTGTAGACTTTTACATCTATCCGGAAACGAACACGGCGTCTAACCGTGCAGCGTGGGAGCTGTGTATCCCAATGTTGCGCGTGTTCAGCGACCTGTACGGAGTGTATCCTTTCATTCAAGAGCGTTACGGCATCTACCAGTTCCAGTTCAGCGGCGGAATGGAGCATCAGACGATGAGCGGGCAGGGTGGATTCGGCGAATCGCTCACAGCGCATGAGCTGGCGCACCAGTGGTGGGGGGATATGGTCACCTGCGCGACATGGAACGACATCTGGCTAAACGAGGGCTTTGCGACCTACTCGGAGGCGTTGTGGCTGGAGTATCGCAACGGCACGAGCGACCTCGCCGCACTGCGTACAGCGATGCAGAACCGTCGCCCCAGCAGTCTAAACGGGAGTGTCTATCGCTATGATACCAGCAGTGTGAACACCATCTTCAGCTCGAACTTCGCCTATCGCAAAGGTGCGTGGGTGTTGCACAGCCTACGCTGGGTGCTGGGCACAGAGCGGTTCTTCGACCTGCTCGCCCGCTATCGCCAGCGCTATGCTTACAGCCACGCTACGACTGCCGATTTTCAGGCGGTCGCCGAAGAAGTCTGGGGCGGCGGAATGGACTGGTTCTTCCAGCCTTGGGTCTACGGCACAGGCGCGCCCAGCTACAACTGGGGCTGGACGACTGCCACCGTGAATGGTAAAAACTATCTGCTGATGTCCATCCGCCAGACTCAGCAAAGCAGCTATGGACTTTACACCATGCCTATCGGGGTTCGCGCGACCATCGGCAATCAGTCGCAAGACCTGCGCCTCTGGAACAGCGCGCAGACGCAATACTATGTGATTCCCGTGTCGGGTGCGGTCTCTAATCTCGCCTTCGACCCCGACGAGTGGATTCTGAAAGGCTCCAGCACGCAGGAGACCTACCGACCGGGTCCGCCCGTGATTGTGGAGATGAACCCTGCGCCGGGGATGGTCTCCCGTCCAGTGAACCAGATAGACCTCTATTTCCAAACGCCCGTGCAGATTAGTGCCTCGCAGGTGCAACTCACGGGCGCGAGTCAAGGCACGGTCAGCTTCGGTTTTACCTACGATGTCAACGCTCGACGCGTGCGTCTGACGCTCCAGGAGCTGCTCAAGCCCGACGCCTATACAGTGCGCATCGCCCCCAGCGTAACGGCGACTAACTCTGGATTAGCGCTGGACGGCGAATATCTGAACCAGCTGCCAACGGGCGACGGGGTGCCCGGCGGCGAAGCGGTGCTGCCCCTGCGCCTGCTGGCGACCAACGGCGATGTGAACGGCGACGGTTGTGTGGACGACGCCGACCTGCTCGCCGTGCTGTTCGTGTTTGGCGCGACGGGCGCACGCGCGGAAGATGTGAACGGCGATAATCAGGTGGACGACGGCGACCTGCTGATGGTGCTGTTCAACTTCGGGGCGGGATGCTAAAGGTACAATTGCAACGATGAGCCGCGCTATGCCAATTGCGCCTGCGAAGGAACACTGGACGCTGGAAGAGTGGCTCCAGACGGAGATGGAGCCGCGCTGTGAACTCGATCACGGAAGGCTTATTCCGATGGCGTCGCCAACCCGAAAACATCAGGATATCGTTCTGACAACTGCCTATGAAGCGCGCCGCCACACGCTTATCCATCGTCTGGGCGCGTTGCTGATGGAAGTCGATGTCGCCTTGCCTATCGGGAAGGGCGTTATCCCTGACATCAGTTTCGTCTCCCGTGAGCGAGAGGTAGAGCTGCTCACGCCTGAAGGCAAAGTGCGTGGCGCGCCCGACCTCGTGGTGGAGGTTGTCTCGCCTTCCACCCGTACCCGCGACACCGTCGAGAAACTGCGCGATTACTATGAGTCAAAAGTCCCCTGGTACTGGCTCATCGATAGTGAGACGCTCGTGATCCAAGAGTTGCAGTGGACGCCCGATGGCTATGTGATTCGCACGGTAGCGGAGCCGGGCGAGGTGTTCCGCTCCAAAGCGCTCGAAGGCTTTGAGTTGAACCTGCAGGCGTTGCTGGGAGAGTAGATGGACTGGGCGCAATCGTGGATGCCCGCGCACCCTATCGCGCAGGGGCTGGTCGCGGGCGTA
>JAOAES010000305.1 GCA_026416655.1 Fimbriimonadales bacterium | reverse complement strand
TGTGTATAAGAGACAGCCTTAGAGGAACGCGCCAAACCCCTTGTCGCGCAGGTCGCGGGAATGTATCATGAGTGGCCCTGAAACCGCGAGACACTCTATCGCGGCTCACGTAAACAGCCCTCCACACGCACACTCTGATGCGACCTATTGCCTATGCCACCGCTACCGCCGCCCCCACTGCCTCCGCTCGGCTTATCTGCTCCACAATCTCGATGTTGGTGTTGGGCGCGACTTCGTGGTAGGCAATCACATGCAACTGGGGCAGCTCGGAGCCGAGCAGCTTGCGCACGGGCAGGCGCAGGTTGCCCGCACACGCCAGCACGGGCAGGTAGCCGCGCGCGGTCATCTGCTGCGCGTGTTGCCCGATTGCCTGTAGCAAGGCGCGGCTGGTGTCCATCTCCACGCTCAGCGCGACGCCGTGCGGAGTCTGCTCCACACGCTCGCGTAGGTGGGCTTCTAAGGCGGGTTCGAACACCATCAGGCGCAGTTTGCCGTCAGGCGACTGTAGGCGGTGCGTGATGGTGCGCGAGAGCGCGGCGCGAGCGTACTCGCCCAACGCCTCCACATCGCGCGTGCGCCCTGCGTGGTCGCCCAGCGTCTCCAGAATCGTCTCCAAGTCGCGAATCGGTACGCCCTCGCGCAGCAGGTGTTGCAACACTTTCTGCACCTCGCCCAGCGTGAGCAGGTCGGGCACGACCTCCTGCACCACGACGGCGTTATGCTCCTTGAGGTTGTCCAGCAGTTGCTGCACTTCGGCGCGTCCGAGCAGCTCGGCGGCGTGGCGACGCACGATTTCGGTCAGGTGCGTAGCGACGACGGCGGTCGGCTCCACAACAGTATAGCCCAGTCGTTGCGCCTGCTCGCGCAGGTGGGGTTCAATCCAGTACGCCCGCATGCCGAACACGGGTTCAGTAGTGGCGACGCCCTCAATCGGGGGCGAGTCGGAACTGGGGGGCATGGCGAGCAGCATGCGCGGCTGCGCCTCCGCCTGGGCGACAGCCTCGCCACGAATCTTAATCTGGTACTGCATCGGGCGCAGACGCACATTGTCGCGCACGCGCACGGAGGGCATCACGAAGCCCAAATCGGTCGCCAGCTGCCTGCGAATCGCCGCGATGCGTTCCAGCAGGTCGCCCTTCTGGTTCGGGTCTACAAGGGGCATCAGCCCATAGCCGATTTCGAGTTCAATCGCGTCCACCTTGAGCATTGGCAGCACGGCTTCGGGACCTGTGGGCGGGGGCGCGGCGGGTTCTTGGGGTTTCTCTGGCTCAGGCGGCGGGGGCAGCAGGTTCACGCGCGTCGCCAGATAGCCCAGCCCGAACAACGCTGCGCCGACTAACACGAACTGCACCTTGGGGAACCCGGGCACCAGCGAAAGGAACGCAATCGCGCCGCCCGCCGCCATCAGCACGCGCGGATACTGTAGCACCTGCCCCACCACATCCTGCCCCATCGCCTGCTCAGTGGACGCGCGGGTCACCAGCAAGCCTGTGGCGGTAGAGATGAGCAGCGCGGGAATCTGCGCCACCAAGCCCTCGCCCACAGTGAGCAGCGTGTAGGTCTGTAGCACGGTCATCGCGTCGCCCTGCCCGCGCAGAAAACCCACAGCAAAGCCGCCGATGATGTTAATCAGAATAATCAGGATTGCGGCGATGGCGTCGCCCTTGACGAATTTGCTCGCACCATCCATCGCCCCGTAGAAGTCGGCTTCCAGCTCGATCGCGCGGCGGCGGCGTTTCGCCTCCTCTTGGTCAATCAGCCCTGCGTTCAGGTCGGCGTCAATTGCCATCTGCTTGCCGGGCATTGCGTCTAAGGTGAACCGCGCGGCGACCTCCGCCACGCGCCCCGCACCGTTCGTAATCACCACGAACTGCACCACCACCAGAATCAGGAACGCGACCACGCCCACCACAAAGTCGCCCCCCACCACGAACTGTCCGAAGGTCTCGATCACCTTGCCTGCGCTGCCTGTGCCCAGTATCAGCTTTGTCGCGACGATGCTCAGCGCAAGCCGAAACAGCGTGGTCACCAAGAGCAGCGCGGGGAACACCGAGAACTGCAGGGGGTTCGTGATGTTCACCGCCATCAGCGCAATCACGATGGAGGCGGCGAAGTTGAACACGATGAAGGTGTCCAGCATCCACTTGGGCATGGGCAAGATGAGCATGGTCACGACGACGAGGATTGCCAGCGCAATCATCAGGTCGGAGTTGCGCAACGCCCGTGTCAGCCAGTTCGCCCACGCCATACTGAGGGAATTATTGGCATGCGGGGGCGGGTTTTGCATGGGAGGGATGGGCACGAAGTAGAAAAGAAACCGGAAAGGCATCGAGGACTCAATCACGTCATCTACGCAGATGGGCATTTCAAGGATTCGAAAAATCCTCAGATTCGCGTGCAGGGTCAGAAGGCGTTTTTGGCGTTGAAGGGTGAAACGCCTAAGAACCAGGACGCTCACGGATCAAAATAGCAGCGAGATGTGGTTTCGCGGCGCCGCAGGGGGAATCATGGCGCAGGTGCGTCGCACACCACACGCAGCCCCACGAACGGCGCGTCCGAGAGCCACCAGCGACTTTTCGGATACTGTGGGTCGGTCATGTTCCAGTCGGGGGTCTGACGGGCGCGCGCGCCCGGATGCACCTGCTCCGGCTTATCTATGAATGAGCCGCCGCACGCGACTGCCTTGCCGTCCAGGCTGAAACACCATTCCATCACATTCCCCAGCGTGTCATAAAGCCCCCATGCATTTGGTTGCTTTTGCCTCACCTTGTGGGGTTTGAGGTCGGCGTTTTCTAAGTGCCAGGCGATTTTATCCAGCGTTTCACGGGGCAGCGGTTCGCGCTTGAGAACGCCCGCGCGCGCCGCATACTCCCACTCGGCTTCGGTGGGCAAGCGGTACTTCTTGCCCGTCATCTTGCTGAGCCATTCGCAATACCGTTGCGCTGCCATGAAGGTCATCCCGATAGCGGGATTGCCCTCGTAGCCGAACCCTCGGTCAATCGCGCCATAGGGCTTACTCGGCTTGGCGACCGCGTCCGCCTCGCGCTTTTTCTCCTCTTCCGCGATGTCTTTGTTGAAAGCGTAGGTTCCGTACTCGTCCCAGGTGACCTCCGTGCGCCCAATCCAGAAGCCCTGTATCTCCACTACGCGCGTCTTGGCGGGATCTTCAGGGTCGGGCAGCTCGATGCGCCCCGGCGGGACGTAGACCATCTCGAACTCGACAGTCGTGCCGGGCAGTCGCTCCTTGAAAGTCTTGGGTTCAGGCGCAGGGGCGGGCATAATCAGCGCGGATAGCACAACTCCAAGCAGAATCAGGCGTTGCATAGCATAGAGTGTACCATGCTCGGCACTGAGCGAGTATACTATCGCGTGTTTTGGGAGCGTTCACGGTGGGCGTTTTGGGCAGGGACGCTGGGCGTGCTGGCTCTGGTGGGCGCGCTCTACGCTCAGAGCCTGGATTTCAAGTTCGTTTGGGACGATGACCAGATTATCTATGGGCGTGCGGACTATCGGTCGCCCTCTCGCTGGCTGGAGGCGGTGCGCCAGCCGCTCGATTTCTCGCCGAACTACTTTCGCCCGCTTGCGCTCAGCAGCCTGCTGGTGCAAATCTGGCTCTGGAAAGACAATCCCGCGCCGTTCCACGCCGCGAATGTGCTAATTCATCTGCTGAACACCGCGTTGGTCATCGCGCTGGCGGCGCGCCTGCTTAAGAACCGCGGGTGGGCGTTGCTCACCGGCGCACTGTACGGGGTGCATCCCGCCCTGATCGAGAGCGTGGCGTTCGTCTCCTCGCGCTATGACCTAACCTTGACACTGTTTCTGTTGCTCGCGCTGTGGCTGGAAGGGCGTTGGATGGGCTGGGCGCGTGCGGCAGGGGTGAGTCTCGCGTTTCTGGGCGCGCTGCTGTGTAAAGAGATGGCGTTGGTGTTCCCGCTGGTGTTGCTATTGTGGCAACTTGCGCAGGACGAGGGCGGCTCAATACGGG
>JAOAES010000260.1 GCA_026416655.1 Fimbriimonadales bacterium | reverse complement strand
ATCTACTGCCGCCGCCTCACGCCCGAAAAAATCGACGAACTCATCGAGCAGCTGCGCAACGGCGAGGAGCATACCGTCGCGCAACTGGCAGACGCCGAGGTGCAAATCCACCTCAGCGAGCAGGAACGGCGCGCGATTGAGGAATCGCTACGCGCATCCGCCGCCGAAGTGGAATAGCACCATCAGCAGTTCGGCATCGCCTGCATCGGGTTTCCATCAGGTATAATCTTAGCCACGCTAAGTATCTGCGCAGGAGACCGACTATGCCAACCGTAACGCGCGAGCATGTGCTGGAAGCCCTGAGGAACATCGTCGACCCCGATTTGCACCGCGATATCGTGTCGCTGGGGTTCGTGAAGGATGTGGTGATTTGCGACGGCGCGGTGAAGACGGTGATTGAACTCACCACGCCCGCCTGCCCGGTGAAAGACCAGATGAAAGCCGAGGCGGAGCGACTGATTGCGCAGATTCCGGGCGTGTCGGCGGTGAATGTGGAGATGACGGCGCAGGTGCGCGGGCGCAACATCGCGCCGGAAGACCTGCTGCCTGAAGTGAAGCATGTGATTGCGATTGCCAGCGGCAAGGGGGGCGTGGGTAAGTCGACGGTTTCGGTGAACCTGGCGGTCGCGCTGGCGCAGTCGGGCGCGAAAGTCGGATTGCTGGATGCCGATATTTACGGACCCAGCATCCCGAAAATGCTGGGCTGTCAGGGCGAGCATCCGCTGGTGGAGTCGGGGCAGATTATCCCGATACGACGCTACGGCGTGTCGGTGATGTCCATCGGGTTCCTGCTGGAGGAGGAGCAGGCGGCGATGTGGCGTGGACCGATTGTGGCAGGCACGGTGCGCCAGCTGTTCGCCGATGTACGCTGGGGTGCGCTGGACTATCTGTTAGTCGACCTGCCTCCGGGCACGGGCGACGCGCCGATGACCACTGCGCAGACCGTGCCGCTGACGGGCGTAGTCATCGTGATGACTCCGCAGGCGGTGGCGGCTTCCATCGCGGGCAAGTCGGTTGCGCTGTTCCGGCGATTGAACGCGCCGATTCTGGGCGTGATCGAGAACATGGCGGAGTTTGTGTGTCCGCACTGCGGCAAGCGCACGGCGATTTTCCCCGGTCCGGGCGCACGGGCATTCGCAGAAAAGCTGCGCGTGCCGTTCTTAGGCTCTGTGCCGCTGGATCCCGCGGTCAGCGTCGCCAGCGATGCGGGGCAGCCCGCTGTGATTGCCGCGCCCGACTCGGCGCAGGCGCAGGCGTTCCGCGAAATTGCGGGCAAACTCGCAGCGGAGGTTAGTGTGGCGAGTTTGGTGGGCTAAACTTGCTATGGAGGGCGGCAGCGTATGCCAGACACGCGCGAATATCATCTTCACTGAGCGTCGGATACTCCTGAAGCACTTGCTCAGGAGTTAAACCTTCTGCGAGGCTGCCCAGCACGACGCTCACGGGAACTCGCGTGCCCCGCACACAGGGAGTTCCATGATGCAACTCGGGATCTACAACGATTCGTTCCTGCCAGTTCACCATGTTTCTGCCTCCTTTGAATTGTACCCTCATCTATTAGTGCCGGTGCTGATACACGCCCACGGGGTGCCCATAGAGTTCCTCTAAGATGGGCATCTGAAGAATCTCTTCGGGGCTGCCCGTGCAGATGAGTCGGTGGTGAATGCAGACCACGCGCGTGGCGTAGCGGCTGACCACGCTGAGGTCGTGCGAGACAATCAACACCCCCATTCCCTGTTCGGTGCGGAGGCGTTCGATGAGTTCGTAGAACTGCAGGCGCACGCCGACATCGATACCCGTGGCAGGTTCGTCCAGCAGGAGTAGTTTGGGTTGTTGAGCGAGCGCGGCGGCGATGACCACACGCTGCAACTCGCCCCCCGAGAGTGTGCGCACGGGCTTATCCAGCAGGTGGGTCGCGTCGACGGTTTCGAGAATGCTTTGCCACTGGGAGCGGGTCTGTGCCCGTTCGCCCAGTAGCGCCCAGAGCAGCTCGCGCGTGAGCAGGGGCGTTGTGCGGTCGAACTGCAACGCCTGTGGCACATAGCCAATCTGCTGGCGTTCGGCGCGGGTGAGGCGTTCGGGCGGCTTGCCCAGCACCTCCACGCGCCCCTGATAGGGCAGTAGCCCCAACAACACGCGCAGCAGGGTGGTCTTGCCGGCGCCGTTGGGACCAATCAACGCAACCGTCTCGCCCGCGTCCACCTCCAGCGACACGCCCTGCAGCACCGCGCGCCCGCCCAGAACGACCTCCACGCCCGACGCGAGAATCAGGGGCATTCCAACGCACCTCACTTGCGGCGCGGCGACTCGTACAGCGCGAAAGCGTTGTGATTGTGAATCGACTCGATCGACTCGCACTCCACGCGGAACCAGCTCAGCTCCTCGCGCTCGCCTAAGCGCAGCGTCAACTCGCGCGCCACATCTTCGACAAAGCGGGGGTTCTCGTAGCTGTACTCTGTCACGAACTTCTCGTCGGGGCGCTTCAGCACGGGATAGACCAGCGAGCTGGCGGAGTCCTGCACCAGCGGCAGGTACTCGTCGGGCAGGCGCGGGAGTTTATCTTTAGTTTGAATCCACAAGCGCACCAGCGCGCGCTGGTTGTGTGCGCCGTATTCCGAGATTGCCTTACTGCACGGGCAGAGCGTCATCGCAGGGAATACGAAATGGCTCGTCGCATAGGACGCGCCGTTGTTGAGTTTGCATTCCCACTCCACCTCCAGATCCAGCCATCCGGAGGTCTGGGTAACGGGTGAAGGCAACTCCATGAAGTAGGGAAAACTCATTCGCAGCTGCGCCGAGCGACTGTTCAAGCGGTCGCGCGTGGAGCGCAGGAGTTCTTTCACCTCTGCAGGGGTACGGGGAACAGAAGTCCATTCATAGAGCGACTCGACAAGGCGGCTCATGTGCGCGCCGCGTTGCTCGGCTTCGATGTCCACACTCAGATCGGCAACGGCAATCACCTGCTGAACGGTGTTAGAAGGCGTGCGCAAGGGTACCGGCAGGCGCAGTCCACGAATGCCCACCGCATGCAACGCCACCCCGCGCGGATCCCGCTCGGAAGCAACATCCGGTAACGATATGCGAGTTTTCATACCGAAAGAATCATACCCCAGCGAAGCAGATTTCCTCTCAAAAATCCCGCTGCTCCGAGAAATGTGCTATAATAGGGTCAGCTGCGAAGTTCACAGCTCGCCCGCCTGTAGCGTGAAGACAGGCAAAGGAGATGTGATGAAATATGCTTTGCATCGCATCCTCGTTGGATGCGCTTTGATTTTATGCGGTTGGAGCGTCGCTTTGGCACAGTTGACGGTGGAGACGCTGACCCCGAACGGTGAACGGCAGGTGTTTGAGGTCCCTTCAACAGCTCTGGACGGCGTTCCCCATGACCCGCGTTTTCAGGGCGGCTCGCCCGGTTTCGTGACCCCAACGATTGTCTCGACCGAGCGCGTCCGCACCGAACCCCTGATTAAGCAACCGTTTCGTGTGCGTGAAGCCCCCAAGCACAAGATTCGGGAAGACCTGATACCCGGCGATTCGACCGCCGCGCAAATCTTCTTGCTGGAACCCAGCGACTTTTTCCCCCAGGCACTGGACGCCTTTCGGTGGTTCGACGCTTTGGGCTTCAATGACTTGACCCCGCCCGATACGAATATCGGAGTCGGACCCGACCATGTGGTGGTTGCGACCAACGACGACTTCGCGTTCTACGACCGATACGGGAATCAGCAGTACCGCGTGGATGTTCAGACCTTTCTTAATACCTCAGACTTTATGTTCGACCCGCGCGTGGTGTACGACTACTGGAACGGTCGGTTCCTGATACTGTACCTGCGCATGCGCGGAAACAACGGCGCGAACGGCTCGTGGTGGACGCTGATGATTTCCGACGACGCCAATCCGAACGGCAACTGGATTATTTACAACTTCGACGCTAAGTTCGACGGCGGTACCTCTGTGAACCAGTGGGTGGACTTTCCCCATCTGGGGTTCGACAACGAGGCGGTGTATCTGTCGGGCAACATGTATAATGTGAGCGGCGGGTTCCGCTACGGCAAGGTGCGTATCCTCTGGAAGAACCAGATTTACAATGCGCAGTCGGCGCCGTGGTATGACTTCTGGAGCCTGCCCGATACGATTGCGCCTGCGCAGGGCTACCGCGTGTTATTGAGTCCACGCCACCACTACTGGGCGTATGCGCCGGGCGGCGGCGGTAACTTCATTCGCGTCTATCGGATTGAGAACCCGCTGGCGTGGCATCAAGGCTCTGGAACGCCGAATTTGGTGGCGCAAGCCA
This sequence comes from Fimbriimonadales bacterium, assembly GCA_026416655.1. Taxonomy (GTDB): domain Bacteria; phylum Armatimonadota; class Fimbriimonadia; order Fimbriimonadales; family GBS-DC; genus GBS-DC. The sequence goes on along the minus strand of JAOAES010000260.1, from coordinate 988 downwards.
ACGTTGGGGTCGGAGCGTTCTCGCCGCCGCCCAACGCCCGCGAGCCGGGGCGAGGGCGTGTGCTGTGGACGGTGGACTGCCGTATCACCGATAAATCGCGCCTGAACTATCCGTTCCTGTACACCAGCAACCATGTGGGCGCGAATGGCGGGCAGTCGGTCGCCTGTAAGTACTATCGGTTGAATGTCACGAACAACACTGCGCCGCGCGACGGGTTGCTGGTGTTCAACGCCGCGTTCGACGCTTTCTTCCCGACCCTGGAAGCCACGCGCGATGAAGACATGGCGCTGGGGCTGAACGCCTCGAATGACGACCTGGGCAGTCCCTACTATGTGAGTTTCATCGTGTACGAATGGCTGGAGGGCAGCGCGTCTATCGGCGCGGGGATCGGACTGCGTTTTGGCAGCGGCGTGGCTGGAGGCAACAGCACCGCCAATCGCTGGGGCGACTACTCCGGGTCGCATCTCGATCCGTGTGATTACCGCACCGTGTGGCTTGCAGGTCAGCACGCGCAGAGCGGGTCATGGATGACTTCCGCACATGAAATCACGATGCGGAAGACGCGCGCGAACCTCGTCTGCGCGAATGTCGCAGGACGGCGCGGCGACACGGTGCAGCTCAGCGCAACGCTCACCCGCGCGGACAACAACGCCGGCATCAGCGGCGCGGCAATCACTTTCTCGGTCAACGGCGCACAGGTCGGCGCGGCGACCACCAACGCCTCAGGCGTCGCCACGCTCAACTACGCTATTCCCAACGTCCTATCGCCCGGTAACCATGTGATTACCGCCGAGTTCAACTACTGCCCCCTAAACATCGACTATTCGTGGAGCCGCTCGCAATGTACGCTGCGCGTGCTGCTGGAGATTCCCGATGCGGGCGACCTGCCGGAAACCTCGCAGTCGACGCCGAGCGGCGCGTTGAGCGTGATTGACGGCATCCTTGACGCAGACGATGTTGACATGTACGCCCTCTTCCTGCCGAACCC
>JAOAES010000130.1 GCA_026416655.1 Fimbriimonadales bacterium | reverse complement strand
CAAGCGCAAGCGCGTATCGCCGAACTGCGCAGGCTGGTGGAGTATCACAACTATCGCTACTATGTGTTAGACCAGCCCGAAATCTCGGATGAGGAGTATGACGCGCTGTTTCGCGAGCTGCAGCAGCTGGAGGCGCAGTTTCCCGACCTGATAACGCCCGACTCGCCCACGCAGCGCGTCGGCGCGCCCCCGCTCAGCGCGTTCCCTGAACACACACACCGCGAGGTGATGCTCAGCCTCGATAATGCCTTCAGCGAGGAAGAACTGCTCGCATTCGACCAGCGCGTGAAGCGATTTTTAGACCTGTCCCCCGACACCGACATTGAGTACACCTGCGAACTCAAGATTGACGGGCTGGCGGTGTCGCTGACCTATGAGGAGGGGGTTCTTGTGGTGGGCGCGACGCGAGGCGACGGTGTGCGTGGCGAGAATGTGACGCCCAACATCCGCACGGTGCGCCAAATTCCCTTACGCTTGCAGAGCGGGAACAGCTTGTTCGACGCACCCCCGCATCTGGTGGAGGTGCGCGGCGAGGTGTACCTGAGCCATCAGGAGTTCGAGCGGATTAACCACGAGCGAGTACAGGCAGGCGAGCCACTGTTTGCGAACCCGCGCAACGCCGCCGCGGGCAGCCTGCGCCAGCTCGACTCGCGCATCACGGCAAAGCGACGCTTACGCTTCTGGGCATACGGTATCGGCTACTGCGAGGGCGCAGAGTTTGCCACCCAGTGGGAGATGCTGCACCAGATCAAAGGCTGGGGTTTCCCTGTGAATCCCAACACGCGCCTCGCGAAAAACATTCGGGAGGCAATTGCTTTCTGCCGCGTGTGGAGCAGCCGTCGTGCAGAACTGGACTATGCTACCGACGGTGTGGTGATCAAGGTAAATCGCCTCGATTGGCAACGTCAGTTGGGGTCGACCACACGCGCCCCCCGCTGGGCAATCGCCTACAAATACCCCGCCGAGCAAGCCACCACCACGCTGCTGGAGGTACGCTGGCAGGTGGGGCGCACGGGCGTGCTGACCCCCGTCGCCGTTATGGAATCCGTGCAGGTGGGCGGTGTCACGGTCTCCCGCGCCACACTGCACAACATCGACTACATTCGCGAGAAGGATATTCGCGTGGGCGACCGCATCGTGATACAGCGTGCGGGCGAGGTGATTCCCGAAGTGCTGTATGTGCTGACCGACGCGCGGGACGGGGATGAGACACCGATTGAGCCGCCGACGCAGTGCCCCGTGTGTGGCGCGCAGGTAGAACGCGCCGAAGACGAAGCTGCCCTGCGCTGTATCAACCTCGCCTGCCCCGCGCAGATTGTGGAACGCATCCGCCACTTCACCAGTCGCAACGCGATGGACATCGAAGGCGTCGGCGACAAGTGGGTACAACGCCTGTTCGAACTGGGCTACATCAAAGACCCCGCCGACCTTTACAGCCTGCATCAGCATCGCGACGCGCTAATCCAGTTGGAGCGCAGCGGTGAGAAGCTCGTCAGCAACATCCTGAACGCGATTGAAAAAAGCAAGCAGAATTCGCTGGAGCGACTAATCTTTGCGCTGGGTATACGGCAGGTGGGCGAGCATGCCGCGCGCCTGCTGGCAGAGCATTTCGGCAGCCTCGACGCGCTGATGAACGCCACCGAAGAGCAGATTATGCTGATTCACGGCATGGGACCCGAAACCGCGCGTGAGGTGATGGAGTTTTTCGCGCGTCCGGAGAACCGCGCCGTGATTGAGAAACTGCGTCAGGCGGGCGTGCGCATGGAAGCCGAGCGCAAGGAGCGCAAAGCGACGCCGTTTGCGGGCATGACCTTCGTGTTCACGGGCGAACTGCAAGCCTTCACACGCGAGGAAGCCGAAGCGCTGGTACGCGATCTGGGTGGGCGTGCCACCTCCAGCGTAAGCAAAGCGACCACCTATGTCGTGGCAGGTCCCGGCGCAGGCAGCAAACTGCAGAAAGCGCAGGAACTAAGAATCCCGGTGCTGAACGAAACTCAGTTTCTGGAGATGGTGCGCCTGGCGAGAGAAAGCGAACCTGCTGGCGTGTAAGCCGGGTTCTGTTTGAGGCGACGATCTCTCTGGGGCGTTCGCTTACGCGAAGCCTCGCGCGGTCTACCCGGAGGGTCGGCGGAGCGCGTCATCCCCTCCCTACATGACCTTGCTCCCTGTGGGGCTTGCCCAGCCGATCGCTCGCGCGAACGCTGGTGCGCTCTTACCGCACCGTTGCACCCTTGCCCGTTGCGGGCGGTTTGCGTTTCTGTGGCGCTTTCCGTCGCTGAAAAGCCTCAGCGCCTGGGGATTACCCAGCACAGCCTCCTGCGGAGCCCGGACTTTCCTCTCCTGAATCGGAGCCGTCGCCCAGCCAGCAGGCGCGATAATTATACCTGATTTGCGGTATAATCCCTGTGGTGAGTACGCAGACGCATTCCTCGGAGCCGCGCCTCTCGGAGCTGTTCGCACGCACGCTGGACGCGAATCAGGACGGGGTGGTGGTGTTAGGTGAGGTGCTGGATCGGGCGGGCGACCGCGGCTACGGGTTCCTGCTCATGCTGCTGGCGATTCCGGCGTTTATTCCTGTGCTGCCGCCGGGCACTTCGGGCGTGTTGGGCGCGCTGATGACGCTGGTCGCCCTGCAGATGCTGTTCGGCTTGAAACAGCCGTGGTTTCCGCGTCGTTGGCGGGCGAAGGTGTTGTCGCCGAAGGTGGTGGAGGCGTTGCAGACGCGCGGCGTCGCCCTGCTGCGCAAAGTCGAAAAGGTGTCCCACCCGCGCGGCAGGCGGTTCACGCGCAACGGGCTAATCTTGCGGCTCAGCGCGATTATCGTGATTGGGCTGGCGCTGGTGCTGTCCTCGCCGATGCCGTTTATGAACACGCTGCCCGCGCTGGGCGTGCTGCTCATCGGCATCGGGCTGGCGAATCACGACATTTACCTGCTCAGCGCGGGATGGCTCGTCGGCGTCGCGGTGGCGCTCATCACCACGCTGGGCGTTGGCGCACTCGTGCAGTTGTGGCACGCGATACGCGGCGCTGTAAGACTGTGATAGGCTTCAGCATCCCGCGCCAAAGTTAAAGAGCGTCAACAGTAAATCCGAGTCGTCGACGGTTCCGTCATTATTCAGGTCAGCAGGCAGTCCCAGCCCCGTTTGCCCAAAAGCAAACAGTACGGTTAGTAGATCCGAGTCGTCCACGCAGCCGTTCTCGTTAGCGTCGCCGACGCGCTGCGATATGCCCGTATCCAGCAAGAACGCTTCGCTCCTTTGCGTTGATGCATTGAAGCCACCGCCAACGATGTAGCGACCGTGCAGCGGCTTCCCATACTGCCCTCCTAAAGAGCTTTATCGAATATACCCGATTTCGAGTCCCGCTGTCCCAATGACAACAGCAGTTCATCAATCAGTGGTTTATGCGGGACAAAAGCGCGAGGCTTGCGACCTTTCAGGTTAGCAGGAACTACCCCCGCAAGCGCGAATCCGAACACCGGGTGAATGGCATGGCGGTGTTTCGCACAGCGATTCAAGACTGGCGCAAGTATCTCGTCGGAATATTCACGCAGAT
>JAOAES010000240.1 GCA_026416655.1 Fimbriimonadales bacterium | reverse complement strand
GTCCAGCACCATCAGGCGCACACGCTTGCCCTGAAACTCTTGCGCACGGGCGGCAATCTCTTCCCAAAAGCCTTCCAGAACGGTTGGCATAGCGCAATTCTACCTGAAGTAAAAGTCTCTTCTCCTGATTGGGCAAAGGGTGAGGTAAAATCCCCCTGATGAGCGAAATCATCTTCTTGGTCTCGCCGTCGGCAGAGGGCGGCTATGAGGCGCATCTTCGCCGAAGCGGACGACTTAGACGCGCTGCGTCAGCAGATTCGGGACGCGATTGCGTGCCACTTTGAGCCGTCCGAGCGCCCGCGCCTCGTGCGCCTGCACATCGTTCACGAGGAGGTTCTGCCCGTTGAGGCTCCCGCGTGATGTGAGCGGGCGTGAGATATGCAAAGCGGATTGGGTAGAACTGTTTTTTCGCACACCTCCGAGCCTTGAATAGCAGGAATCTCGCTTTACTACGGGGAACATGAACGGGGAACAGGAGTCCAATTCCCGACAAGGAGGCAGGTATGCAGAGACATCGCTATACGATTATCAGTGTTGCTGGTGTTTTAGGACTGGCTTTCTGGCTTGCTGGCTGTGGTGGAGGCGGCGGGGGCGGTGGGGACAATAACCTGCCAGGAACGCCTGTTCAAGTAAGTATTCAAAATGCACAGTGGGTCGCTTTTCAAGACGGCTCCAGCGGGGCATGGCAGACTTTATCAGGCGCGGGCAACTTCAGCGGCGCGCCGCGCGTCACCGCCGCTGACGGACGCTATTCTATCGCGTATGTCTGCAGTGGCGCGAAGCCGACGGTGCACGTAGTGCATACAACGCTCGCTGAAGCGCCGCAGTTCAACGCGACCTGCGGCGGCGATGTGTCCAGCACGGTTCCCGTCAGTGGCTCCGTGCAAGGACTGAATGGCGCCCAGGCGCTCATCGCAATCGGCGAGGCGACGGGCGTTCCTGTGGGCAACCTCTACAACATCCCTAACGTGCGAGTCGGAATCCACGATGTCGTGGCGGTACGCCTCGCCAGCGGCGTTCCCAATCGGGTTTGGCTCCAGCGCGGGCGACAGTTCACCAGCGCAACGAACTATAACATCGATTTCAATCAGGCAGACGGCAGCATCGTGCGCGTGTTCGATGTGTCCAGTGGAACCATGAGCGTTGCAGGCATCGACACAGGTGCGAACGAGAACGTCACCGCGCAGGTGTTCCTCCAGTCGGCAGTACGGGGCAGTATCATCGGTTTAGGCACGACGATCCTCGATGGCGCAGTGGCGCGGTACCCGATAATCCCCAGCGCCCTTCTCGGTACGGGCGAATCGTTCCGTGTCAAGCTCGTCACTTCGGAGGCGCGAGGCATCGAGGAGGTCGCCACGACCCTGCCAAGTAGCCTCAGCTATACCCTGCCCGCGCCGTTTACCAGCCCGTCGTTCTCGGTCAATAGCACGGGCGAGATTGTCGTCGATGTGGCGGGCTTCAGCTACAGCGAATCGCCTGTGCGCGGCTACCTACTGGAGCTTTCTGGGAGCGGGCAGCCGGTGCGCTATCAGATCTTGATATCGAGCAGCTGGCTGGGCAACGCGAACACCTATAGCACACCTGTCCTTTCCACGCTGTCGGGCTGGAATGCGGGCTGGACGCTCCAGCGTGGGCAGTCGCTCGATGTGGGGCTGCGCGTGCTGGTCGCGCCGAATAGCGTCCCAGCAGGCGCCATCTGGACGACGCTACAGGGGAGCAACCCGCCTGTCGGGTTCCAGCTGCGCTACGCCACGCGCCGCCAGACAATTAATCCATAGCCCTATGCTGGACTGGGTGTCGGGTTTCCTGTTGGCGGCTACTCTCCTTGCGGCGGGCGAGATGCCGATGCTCACGAATCAGTCCCGTGTGCTGGCAGCGCCCGACCGCATCATCGTACGCTTCGCGGGCGAGGAGCCGCGTAAACTCTGCGAACAGACAGGGTTCCGCATCCTGCGCGATATCCCCGAAATCGACTACTCGGTGGTGCAGGTTCCCTGGGGACAGGTAGACGAAACCATTGCGCTGTTTAGGCAGCTGGGATGGGCAAAGGAAGCCTATCCCGATAAAGCGTACCGACTTGCCTACACTCCTAACGACCCTCTGTTCCCCTCTCAGTGGAACCTACATCGGATGCAGCTCCCACAGGCTTGGGACTGGACGCGCGGTCGCCCTGAGGTTGTGGTTGCCGTGCTGGATACGGGCGTGGACTACAACCATCCCGAACTCGCCCCCAACCTTTGGGTCAACCGCGCAGAAACTCCCAACAACGGGCTTGACGACGACGGAAACGGGCTTATCGATGACTATCGGGGCTACGACTTCGCCTACAACGACGCCGACCCGATGGACGATCACGGACATGGCACTGCCTGTGCGGGAATTGTCGCAGCGGTGGGCGACAACCATCTGCAGATTGCGGGCGTGGCGTTCAACTGTCGCATTATGTGCGTCAAAATCGGGCTGTCGAACGGCTACAGCTACGATTCGATGTTCGCGCCCGGCGTGATTTACGCGGCGCAGATGGGCGCGAAGGTACAAAGCATCAGCTACTTCAGCGATGACCTGACGCCTGCCCTCCGCGCCGCGACCGACTATGCATGGAGTCTGGGGTCGTTGCTGGTGGTCGCGGCAGGGAACTATAACGAGCCGCTCCCCTTGTATCCTGCGGGTTATGACCGTGCTGTGGGTGTCGCCGCCAGCACCAACGCAGACCGCAAAGCGAGTTTCTCGAACATGGGCAGCTGGGTCGATATCGCCGCGCCGGGGGTGGGCATTTACGCAACCACGCTGGGCGGCAGCTACACCAGTTCGTTTGCGGGTACCTCCGCGGCTGCGCCGAATGCGGCGGGCGTCGCCGCACTGCTCTGGTCGTGGGCGCCCAACGCCCGAATCGAGACCATCCGCGAAGCGCTGGAATACTCCGCCGAGGTGATTCCCGATCCAACGGTCGGGGGATATGTGAACTACGGCATCGTGAACGCCAATCGCGCGTTGCAGTACCTGCGCGAGGCGACTTTGCTCCCGAACGGCGTCGCGCTCTGGAACCCGATTTACCCTGCGATTCACTGGGTTAGCCCCCATCAGGTTCCGATTCAGGGCTGTACGCTCACGATTGCGGGACGCTATTTCGGTTGGAACCCGCTGTGGGGGCGCGTGATGTTGGATAACAGACCCCTGCGCGTGCTGGAGTGGACGGACAGTAAAATCGTGGTGCAGCTGCCGCCCGGCGCACGCGCCGGCGAGTTGCAGGTTATCGTGCGGGGCGTTCCCACGAACCGGTTCCGTCTGGAGCGGGCGTTTCAGCCTCATCGACGCGCTGCGGCGCCCCACGATCGACAAATCAAGGGCTATACCGCAGGCGCCAGTGTGAGCGGTGGCTTCGCGGAACTCCGCTCCGCCGATAACGTCGCGCTCACCGCCAAAGCCCGCAACGATAACGGCAACCTCGTTCTTTACCTGCTGGTGCGGGGACTGGATAAGCAGCGGGCACAGAATGCGCTCCGCCTCACCTATCGCCGGGTTGGACAGAACATGCCCGCGAATATCACGGAGCGACTGGAGGTTTATAACTTCAACACAGGCAGCTACCCCTACGGCTCGTTTACAACGGCAATCACCGCGCCAGTACCTACCAGCTACTTGACCAGCACCGCCTCGTTGCTCAATCCCGGGCAATATATCTCTTACGAAGGCGACCTCTTCCTGCGTATCGTGATTGAGGGCGCAGGGAGCGAGGCGCGATTGCTGATCGACCAGCTCCTCGTGGAGTGGGACGAGTCGCCTTGAACGGGTATAATTGAGCTGGTGGGGCCTGTAGCTCAGCGGCAGAGCAGGCGGCTCATAACCGCTTGGTCGCAGGTTCGAATCCTGCCGGGCCCACCAGTGATTTTCACTTGACTTCCTTCCCCCGCTCCATTTCCTCCTTCTCGGCGCGGCGCACATTCAGGTAGAGTCCCACACCACGATTGGCAATCATCCCACCGGCAATCACCATCACGAGCAGCAGCAGGATGGCGCGTACACTTGTCCAGACGCCCGTCGCGATACTGGGCAGGTCGGGCTGGTTCGTGTTGGGATTGTTCATCAGTTCGCGTGGGGGCGTGGTGAACTGCTGATAGGCGAGGTAGAAGCAGCCAACCATCAGCCCCACACCGAGCAGGGTGATTAGCAACGCCACCGTGCGTCCCAGCCAGTCGCGATGCGTTTTCATGGAGCAATCTGTTCCAGCCCACGCTGTGCGATTTCGCGCAGGGCAGGGTTATCGGCGCGGGCGGCTTGCCGGAGCAAGGGAACTGCCGCCGCACTGTTGCGCTCAATCAGTGCGATGAGGGCGTACAAGCGCATCGGGGGGTTCTCCGCCGCCTTGAGCAAAGCAGGTTCGGCGCCAGGAATCTGACTTAACGCCTGTGCCGCGAGGAAGGCAGCCGTCTCGTTGGGGCTGCCCAGCGTCTGAATCAGAGCGTTCACGGCGGGTTCGCCCACCTGAGCAAGGCTGCGCGCCGCGTTCTGTGCCACGCCCCCATCGGGATGGCTCAAGGCGCGTATCAGGATGGGAACCGCCTCCGGTCGCCCGACTTTACCGAGCGCGTCGGCGGCAGCGCGGCGCACTGCAGGTTCCCTGTCGTCCAGCATCGCACTGAGTAGTTGCACTGCCTGCGCCTCCGGTATCCCGCTGAGCGCAATTGCGGCGCGTCGTCGCACCGCGGGGTTGGGAGCGAACGCCGCCTCCGCGAGATAGGGGAGCGATTTCGCGCCCGCGCGTTGCATCCCCAGCGCAGCGGCATCCGCCACCGTCCGATTCAAATCGGCTAAGGCGTCCTTCAGGGCGCGCAGCGCGTTCGGGCTACCTATCGCGCCCAGCCCCAGCGCGACCTGCGCGCGCGCGTCGGGGTCGTCGTCGGACGAGCGCAGCGCCTGAATCAGCACGCCCTCCGTGCGTGGGTCAGCGATGCTGCCCAGCGCAGACAGCACCACACGCCGCTTCTCCACAGGCAGTTTCAGATAGGGCAGAATCGCCTCCGTGGCGCGACGGTCGCCTATGCGCCCCAACGCGGCGATGGCGTCTAAACGCAGCCCCTCATCCTCTTTCGTGCGCAGGATTTCGAGCAAACCGGGAACGCTCTTCGAGCCAAAATACGCCAGCACTTCCGTCGCGGCGGCGCGCCCACTCGAGTCCTCGAACATCTTGAGTGCGTGGGGAATCGACGCCTCGCCGAGCGTAATCATCGCCTGTACGGTTCCGTTGCGCACTTTGGCGTCGCCGTTTTTCAGCCCTTCGGCTACGGCGGCAAGGTTCGCTTTCCCGAGGCGCTTGAGCGTCTCCAGAAAGCGGTCGCGCACGCGCGGGTCGGGGTCGCGCAGCATCGCGAGCGCGATTTTAACCCCGTCGGCGTTGTTCATCGCCTCCACGCCGTCCGCCACACGCAGGCGCGCGGGCAAGGCGCGCGACTGGAGCAGGTCAAAGAAATCGTCGCGTTGTGCCAGCGCCGCGAGCGCGACGGTCTGCTGCGCGCGCTCCGTGCCGGTCGCCTGCTCAATCAGGCGGTTCGTGGCGATATTGTTCCAGACCGCGCTGCCCATCACGCCGCCCACCGCCAACAGAAACAAAAGCCGAACGAGCCAGCGATTCATCAAAAGGGGAGATTCGCGCTCCCGAATTGCTTTCCTGCTTGCCCCTCCAACAGGAACTTTTTCGAGCCGACATGGGATACAATTAGGATAGTGGAGCCCTACCGCGTGAGAACGAAACTGATTCGCGGGGGGCTAAGCCTGCTGGCGTTGGCAGGGGTGTTTGTCAGCGGCTGGCTGACCCGCAATATGATTGCCGCTTATTCGTTAAAACGTGGCTCTGAGGTGGTGGTGCAACGGGATTTCGCGCCGGCTCTCGCAGATGCGCGCTCCCCCGCGACGAACCTCAAAGTCTCGGAGCCGTTAATGGTTGAACTCTATTTTCGTGTGTTTCGGCTCGTTCGCGACGAGTATGTTGAGCCTGTCGACACAGACAAGCTGGCGCACGGCTCACTGGACGCGCTGCTGGCGTCGCTGAACGACCCACGCTCGCAGTTCCTGCGCCCTGAGCAGCGCGAGCAGTTTGCACGCGCCCTGAACGGCGAGATTCAGGGCATCGGCGCCGTGTTGACCATCGTGAACCGCAAAACGACGCTCAAAGTGGGGGATGAGACCGCTCCCCTTGAGCAGAGCCTGCTCCAGGTGGTCGCTGTCGCACCCGGCTCGCCCGCCGAAAAAGCGGGGCTGAAGCCGGGCGACTTCATCGACTATATCGATGACCGCTGGATTATCTCGGAAGACCCGTTCGCCGAGATTGCGCAACTCCAGCGCATGCACAGTCCGCGCGAGCAGATTCGTCAAGCGCAAGATCGCGCCCGCCAGCGACTGGAGAACAGCATCACCTTGAGCGAAGCCATTCGGCAACTGAGCCAGAACCCGAAAGACGCGAAAGAGGCGAAGCCGTTGCGCCTGACGGTCAAGCGCGGGGGACAGACGCTCAAACTGGAGGTGGCTCGCGCCACAACGAAGGTGCGCCCGCTGGAGTACCGCCTACTGCAGAGCAAGTGGGGCTACCTGCGCCCGAACCTGCTCAACGCCGCCGCCAGCCGCGAGTTCGCCAGTGCACTGCGCACGCTCAAGCAAGGCGGCGCGAAAGGGCTGATTATCGACCTGCGCGGTGTGGCGATGGGACAGCAAGAGCCGGCGCTGCAGATTCTCAGCCTAATCGCGACTAAGCCGACCGTTGCACAGGTGGAGTATCGCGACGGCAAAACCTACAAAAAACGCCCGCTGACCCTGCCGAAAGCCCCGCAGCCCGCGCGGATGCCTATCGCCGTGTTGGTGGATCGGGGCACTTACAACGTAGCAGAGCTGACCGCGCTGGCGGTTCGCCAGACGACGCAAGCGCGCATTTTCGGCATGCCCACCTTCGGCGACGCATCCCAAACGAACCTCTATCAGTTCAAGGACGGCTCCGGCTTTACGCTGACCGTCGGACGCTACATGGGCGTGGACGGCACGAAGTTCCACCAGCGCGGCGTGCAACCCGATGAACGCGTCGCTGCCGAACCGCGTATGCGCGGACAACTCGGCGGCGACCCCGTTCTGGAGCGCGCCATCAAATGGCTGGCGACACAGGAGAAGAAATCATGAGAGAACGCGGACGCGCTTGGATTTACACACTGTTGCTGTTGCCCGGAATGTTCGTGGGCGGTTTCCTGGGCGCGGAAGCCTACGCCGCGCTTACCCGCTCCTCAGTGCCCTTGCTGGGCGCGCCCTTGCTGAACACGCACTTCACCCGCGAGCCGTTAGACCCCACCGACGCCTTCCGCAGCGCGCTCGCGGAAGTGGAAGCGCACTACTACGGCAACCCGCCCGCCGTCGATAAACTGACCTACACCAGCATCGACGGCATGCTCAGCGCGATTGGCGACCCCTACACGCGCTTTATGGATCCTGACGCCTTCCGCCGCATGCAGGAAGACACGCAGGGGAGCTTCACGGGCATCGGCGCGCTACTGGAAGACGCGCCCGGCGGCGCGCGCATCGTGCGCCCCTTGCCCAATAGCCCCGCCTCCAAAGCTGGACTGAGGGCAGGCGACATCATCATAGCCGTCGACGGCAAGAGCCTCGAGCGCATCGCCTTAGACGACGCCGTGCGCATGATTCGCGGTCCGCGCTATACCGATGTGAAACTTACCATCCGTCGCAACGGCGTGGAAGAACCCTTCACCGTCACCATCCGCCGCGACCTGGTGGAAAGCCCCACCGTCGACGTCTATCTCGAAGACGACACGAACAAGATTTACCGCATCTGGCTGCAGAACTTCAGCGAGAAAGCGCCCACCCTGCTCGATCGCGCCCTGAACGAGATTAAGCAGAACGGCGGGCGCGCGATTATCTTAGACCTGCGGGCGAATCCGGGCGGACTGCTCGATTCCGCCATCGAGGTCGCCAGCCGCTTCATCCCTGGCGAGCAGGTGGTCGTGAGCGTCGTGGGCAGGCAGGGCTTGCTGGAGCGACGCTACACGCTCAGGGGACGCTATCGCAACCTCGAGATGCCCATCGTCGTGCTGATTAACGGCGGCAGCGCGAGCGCGTCGGAAATCGTGGCGGGCGCGCTGCGCGACCACAAAATCGCCCCCCTCATCGGCGAAGACTCGTTCGGCAAGGGACTAGTGCAGACCGTCATTCCGACCTCACAAAACACCGCCGTCGCCATCACCACTGCCAAGTACCTCACGCCCAACGGCACGGACCTGAACGCGAAGGTGGTGGACGGCAAGCGCGTGGGCGGTCTCAAACCCGATATCGAGGTCAAAAACCCCGAAGACTGGCGCATGACCGAGGAAGACAAGGCGCGCGACCTGCAGCTGCAGAAAGCCCTCGAAGTGCTGCGGGAGAAACTGCACGCCACCCAACAGGGCAACGGCGTGCTGCGGGCGCAGAACGACGCGGAGGTGAGCCGATGATTCTCTACATGGGCGCCGACCACGCGGGCTACCCGCTGAAGGAGTACCTCAAGGACTATCTCGCACAGCAGGGCTACGAAATCCTCGATGTCGGCGTCTATTCAGAGAATCCGGCGGACTACCCCGATATCGCCCACACGCTCACGGCGAAGCTGGTGCAGGAGACGCGCCCTGCGCTGGGGATTCTTATCTGCGGCACAGGGATTGGCATGAGCATCGCGGCGAACAAGCGTCCGGGCATCCGGGCAGCGAACGCGAGCGAGCCGGTCTCCGCCGCGCTCGCCCGCGAGCATAACAACGCCAACATCATCTGTCTCGGCGCGCGCGTGGTGGGACCCGAACTCGCCCGCGCCACCGTCGAAGCCTTCCTGCGCACGGGCTTCAGCCACGAAGACCGCCACCATCGGCGCGTGCAGAAACTGGAACTCTACGGAGGTGACGGCGCATCCCACACCGATTGACCGAAATTGGACAGGCGGAGCGCGCGATACTCGTATTCTGCCACCACGAGGGGCACGAGGAAGCCTACTGGAGCGACGAGATGCGCGCGCTCGCCCACTCCGCCGGCGTGCGCATCGTCGGCGAAACACGACAGAAACGCCACTTCCCCGATGTCGCCACCTACATCGGCAAGGGCAAAGCCGAGGAACTGTTCCAGCTCGCCCGCGAGAAAGAGGCGGATGTCATCCTGTTCGATGTGGAGTTGAACCCCGTGCAGCAGCGCAACCTCGAAGAGATGACGCAAACGCGCGTGGTGGACCGCACGCAGCTGATTCTGGACATCTTCGCGCAGCGGGCACGCTCACGCGAGGGCGCGTTGCAGGTGGAACTGGCGCAGCTGCTGTACCTGATGCCTCGCCTGTCGGGCAAGGGCGTCGCGCTCTCGCGGCTCGGCGGTGGAATCGGCACGCGCGGTCCCGGCGAGACGAAGCTGGAAATCGATAAACGCCGTATCCGCGAGCGCGTCGCGCACCTGCGCCACGAAATCGAGGAGATTCGCCGCCAGCGCGGGCATCAGCGCAGCTCACGGCGCAAACTGCCCTTCCCCAGCGGCGCGATTGTCGGCTACACCAACGCCGGCAAGTCCACCCTGCTGAATGTGCTGTCGGGCGCGCAGACCTATGTGGATAATCGCGTGTTCGCCAC
>JAOAES010000122.1 GCA_026416655.1 Fimbriimonadales bacterium | reverse complement strand
CGTGAGACTTTCAAACTCGGTGCGGAGCCAGGCGACGGGAACCACCCTATCGTGCATAGCGATAAACTCGTGCTGATAGACCGTCAGGGGCGCATTCGTGGCTACTACTCCGGCGTTAATCGCGATGAGGTGCAGCGACTGTTACAGGATATCTATCGCGTGCTGGAGGAGTGAACTAAGGAAAAGGATTATCATTCAACGTGCGCCTACGAGCTTAGCCAAGCGCAGATGCTTACTGTCGCGAATCCTTTCGTATTCTCGCTCCAACTCCTCATAGGAAAGAAATTCCACTCGCTCTCTCAGAACGTGAAAGATTTCGTGCCCCAAGGCTCGTTGGAACTGCTCCTGGCGACTCTCCGAAGCCACAATACAGAACTTTGCCGCAAGGAAGCCAAACTCGGCAAACTTTATCAAAGATCGATGGAAGTTCGTGGTATGTTCGACCTCGAAGAACGACACGGGAAAGAGGTGGTCAGCACCATATCTTCTAAACCATATCACATCGACGCTCCGAGCAGTGTTGACCAGGTCACGGTAAGTGAATTGTGGCAATTTCTTGATACTTGCAATTTCAGAAAGTTTCTTGCCTGCAAATCGGCGATTTTTGTCTTGGGACGCAACAGCTGTGAGACAATCGAGTTCTTTACCCAGTTCAAGCAGAATAGCTTGATAATAAGTATGGTCAAATTGTTGCTTTTCCTCATTTGTCGCTCTTTCGTCTATTTTTAGGGCACGTAGAATCTGCTGACGCCTTTGTCTCAATCCCCATAAGCCAGGGCGGATTCTGAAGAATCGTCCTTGGGGGTCTGCTTGCAAGATACGGCGAATCGTAGCATGGGGCGTTTGCGTACCCCATCCTTTAGTATCAACATGTTCATAAAGATCACTCAGTGTTGCGAAACCACCAAGTTTTTTCAATGCCTGTTCAACTATATCTGCTTGTGTTTGCCCGCGCATCCGATGCCTCCACATTCCCAGTTTTCCTGCACATGCTATTGTACCTTGCACAGGATTCGGCTCACTCCCGCCACACCTTTTCAAACACCCACGCGCCGCCGGCGCTGAGCGCGAGAGCGTAGCCGAACACACCCTGCAACGGCTCTGCAGGAAACACGCCCTCAATCGCCTGACGCGAGCCGGCAATCAGCATCAGCATCAGAGGCAGCAGCAAAGGAAACGTGAGACCTGCCAGCAGTGCGCCGCGCACCGTCGTCTGCGCTACCAGTGCGCCACACAGCGTCAGCACGCTGGTCAAGCAGAACCCACCTCCAAGCCACAACAGAAGCCACGCCCCCCCATGCCCTGCAATCGGTGCGACCAGCAGCGCGTAGAGCGGAACCAGTACGCCACTCAACAACAGGTACAGCGTCGCGTGGAATAACCACTTGCCCCAGAAGACACTCGCCGGGCGCGCCGCCACACGCAGCAAATCCGCCGTGCCCGTCTCCTCCTCCACGATAAATCCCCGCGCGAGCGCAGGGAACATCCCGAACAGCACCGCCACCCAGAACAGCCCCGCCT
Organism: Fimbriimonadales bacterium; assembly: GCA_026416655.1. Taxonomy (GTDB): domain Bacteria; phylum Armatimonadota; class Fimbriimonadia; order Fimbriimonadales; family GBS-DC; genus GBS-DC. The sequence continues at coordinate 3,451 of JAOAES010000122.1, read as the reverse complement.
GCAAACCAGCCGAGAGCGTTTGCCCCAGCGCGGCGAACCCCACGCCCACCACTGTCGCGACGCCCATCAGCAGCGACGCCACTACTCCCTGCCGCAGACGCCACTCCTGCCGCAGATCTTTCAGCCAAATGGCGCGAATCTCACGCGCCCAACTCGAGCGCGAGGTCGCCCCAAGCGGCGCACTCGACACGATTGGTCGCGAAGAGGGCGATTCCACGACGGGTTTGCTCATCCAGTACCTGCCTCAGCAACTTCAAGCCTGACGCATCCAGCCCTGCGTCCGGCTCATCCAGCAGCAGCAGGGGCGGGTCGCCGTAGGTCGCAATCGCCATCCGCAGTCGCTGGCGCATGCCCGTCGAATAGGCGCGTACCCAGTCATGCGCTCGAGGCGCCAGTTCAAAGCGGTCTAACTGTGCCATCAGCGCGTCCCGGTCGTCGGGCAAGCCGCGCACTTGCGCCCACCAGCGCAGATGCTCATAGCCCGTGAGTTCACGATAGAGCGCGCCATCGGCGGCGCACCAGCCCAGAAAGCGCGTGCGATCCGACACCGCCCCGCCCTCACAGCGCAGGGCAACCGCACCCTCCGTCGGGGCAAGCAACCCCGCGATGAGCTTCATCAGTGTGCTTTTCCCAGAGCCGTTCGCCCCGCGCACCACCAGCATCGCACCCGTAGCAAGCTCCAGCTCCAATCCACGAAAGACCCATCGCTCGCCGAACCGCTTGCCCAGCCGACGACACTCCAGAGTCCACTGCTGCATGTAGCAGAAGTGTACCTCTTACACGAGTGGTCGTCAGCGTACCCGCCGACAATCATCCCTACCCGTCAGAGACGCGCCTCTACCTCATACCAGAGCGTGCGATGCTTCGCGCCCAGTTCCAGCGCGGCGCGATCGCTGCCTTGGGGGACTACGGCGACCTCACGCGCCCGCGCGCCGTTCTCGCTCAACGCCCAACATTTCACCCGCGACGCGGCGTAAGGCAGCGAGAGCATCAATTCGGGAACCGCGATGCGCGTAGGCGGGCTGCCCCACTGGTTGCCCACCGTAACGCGATTGTCGCCCAAATCGCGGAAGTTCCAGCCCGTGTTCTCCGCCGTGCTAATCGCCGTAATCAGGGCGCGCCAGACAGGCTTCTCCTGTAGCACGGTGATTGCCACGACGCCGAAACCGTTCAGCGGCGCGCTCAGCACCTCCAGCGAGACCTTGTCGCCGAGATCCAGCGTGCGCCCGCCGATGTAGCCCACCGCCGCTTTCGACAGGCGCGACTTGACCAGCAAGAAGCACCGCCCCGCCTGCCCGCGATTCCAGACCAGCTCGCCCGTATCCGAAGTGCGCTGTGCGCCCGAGACCGACACATCGCGCGGGCGGAGCGCGCCGCTGGGAACCTGGTTCGGCTCCAACGCGAGCGCGACGCGATGCAGCGTAATCGCCCTGCCGTCCAGCCGGGCAAACCGTCCGTCGGGCAAGCCCCACGCCCACACCTGTCGGAGCGCGTCCAGCTCCTCGTCGCGAGTGAGCGCGGCGCAGAGCAACTTCTGAGCAGGGCGCACATCCCCGCGCACAAACAACGCCGCGCACGCTCGCGCCAAGCCCCACTTCACAGGGTGCGTGCGCTGCTCGAAGTAGCTGTTGATGCGCCCCTCGCCCGACGCCGCGCCGTAATCGAACAGGAACAGCCCATCCCAGTCTTGCAGCGCGCCGTGCGCCGCCAGCATCAGCGCGCCCTCCGCCGCGTACTGGTTCGGCGCGGGGTGGTCATACTCCGTTACGGTGAACGGCTTGCCCACCACTCGCTGCAACGCCAGTCGGTGGAGCGTCGTCTCGTCGCTGTTAATCATCGGCTCGTTGCGCACGAACCAGTTGTTCGAGTCCCACGCCGCGCCGGGGAACTCCGGGTGCATCCAGTAGGCGTGCCCGTCGACGGAGTCGAGCTGCGCCATCAGGTGGGGCGTGCTGCAGCCGATAATCGTGCCGAATACGACGCCCTTGTAGCCCAGGTCGCGCTTGATGTAGTTCGCCATCTCCCGCCAGTAGGCGCGTTCGGTGTCCCAGAGGAACTCGTGCCAGTCGCGTTGGGCGGCGGGCGGCGCGTCGTTGCGCTCCCGATGGCGGATAATCGGCACGCGCCGCTCGCCCAGCACATCGCCGTCGGGCAGGAAACGCAGCTCGCCCCCCGTAGAGAGCCACATATCCGCGAAAAACACCTCGCCTGCCAGCTCGGGGAGTCTGTCAAAGTTCAGACGCGCGTTGTTGTCGCTGCGTGGCAATACGAAACTGAACCGATACTCACGCCACTCGGTGTCCACTTCAAAACGCCGTTCAAAACCCAGCTGTGCCCACGGCTCATACGCCTGCCCGATGTTCACGCCGAGCGTGCGTCGTTGGCTCGCGCGGGCGTAGAAGCGCAGGGTGTAGAGCCGCTCCGCCTCGAAGCGCAGTCCCGTCTGATTAAACTGCACATGCCAGAAGGTCGGGCTGGTCTGCGTGATTTGGATACGGGCGATATTCGAGCCGTTGGGACCGCCGGGTTGCGTGCTGCCCGTCGCGCGTCCCTCGCCGTGCTGCTCCAGCACCCAGTATTCCAGTCCCTGCGTGAAGCGGGGGTTCTGGAACATCTGCGCGCCCAGCGGTTCGCTCCGCTCGCCCCACGCGCGGCGCAGGGCGTCCGTCGTACTGTACTTGCGCTGCAGCCACTCGTTCCACTGGCGCTGCAGGTCGTTCTGGAACACGGCGGGCGCGTCGTCCAGAAAGCCCGACATCCAGCCCTGAATCAGCCCGTTCTCGTTGTTGATTTCCACCATCGCGACGGCGGGGTCGTCGGCGTAGGCGCGCCCCGTGTGCGGGTTGCGATGCGTCAGCAGCTGCCGCGCGAACTCTTTCTGTAGCTCTATCAGCGGGCGGTAGAAGAAGCCAATCGCATGCTGCGCCTTCACATCCTGCACCTGCTCGATTTCGCTCGGCAGTCCGTCCGCTGCGTAGAAACGGCGGTTCACCAGCAGGTTGATATTCGCGTAGACCCCGCGCTCGCGCAGTTGCGCAAACAGATAGTCAAATCGCGCCAGCGCGTTCGTGTTGAAGCGTCTTGAGCCGCCTGCGCCGTAGTCGATGACCGACGGCTGCGACCAGAAAGCGTCCATATGGTGGAAGCGCACGATGTTGAAGCCTGTCTGCGCAATCTGGTCTGCCATTTTCACGGCGTCGGCTTGGCTGGGGAAGCACGCGCCGGCTGTAATGTTCACGCCCCAGAAGCGGATGCGCTTGTTGCCCAGATAGTAGTGTCCATCCGCCCCTGCGCGGAGCCAGCCGCGTGCGCCAGCCGGCGTGTGGTCAATCAGGAACCGAAAGTCGGCGACGCCCTGCGACGGGCTGCCGAACGGTATCACCCACGGAAAGCTCCCTTGCGTTTGCATAGCGTTGAAACGGTTCAACGGAATGAGCGAGATTCCTGCCTG
>JAOAES010000056.1 GCA_026416655.1 Fimbriimonadales bacterium | reverse complement strand
GCGCGAGGTGCGCACGGCGGTTCTCGCGGGACTGAACCTCGTGAACGGAATGCACGCGCCACTTGCCAAACACCCCGACTTAGAGCCGTTCCTGCACAGCTGCCAGTGGATTTGGGATGTGCGCAAGGAGCCGCCGGGCTTAGGCGTCGGGTCGGGCAAGGCGCGGTATCTCAATTGCAAGCGGGTGCTGACCGACGGAACCGATATGGCGGTGGGCAAAATGACCGTGGGGCTTGAGATTCATCGCGCGTGCCTACAGCAGGGCATACGCTCGCGCTTTCTGGCGACGGGGCAGACTGGGATTATGATTGAAGGCAGCGGCGTCGCGCTGGACGCGGTGCGTGTGGACTTCGCGTCGGGCGCAGTGGAGAAGTTCGTGTGCGAGCTGGCGGACGACGCCGAAGTGATTCATATCGAAGGGCAGGGCGCGCTCACCAACCCCGCCTCCACCGCCACATTGCCCCTGCTGCGCGGCGCACAGCCCACGCACCTGATTCTGGTGCATCGCGCCGGGCAAACGCACATCCGCACCTTCCCCGATGTGCCCATTCCCCCGCTGCCTGAAGTCATTCACCTCTACGAGCAGGTCGCCTCGATGGGGGGCGCGTTTTATCCTTCCAAAGTGGTTGCAGTCGCGCTGAACACGGCGCACCTGAGCGAGGTAGAAGCGCGCGCCGCCGTTGAGCAGGTGGAAGCCGAAACAAAATTGCCCTGCACCGACCCGGTTCGGTTCGGCGCAGGGCAGCTATTACAGGCGATAAATGGGTAGGAGTGCAAAAGACTTACAGATGGCGAGCAATCTTCTGCTCAATCGCGCCCTTCGGCAACGCGCCCACAATCTGCTCCACGACCTGCCCGTTCTTGAACAGCAATAGGGTCGGGATGCTCATAATCCCGTATTGCATCGCCAGGTGCTGCTCCTGATCCACATCCACCTTGAAAACTTTCAACTTGCCTTCATACTGACGGCTTAACTCTTCAACAATCGGTGCGATGAGACGGCACGGACCGCACCAGACCGCCCAGAAGTCCACAAGCACGGGCACCGGCGAGTTGAGGACCTCCGTCTGCCATTCGCTCTGAGTAATAGCCTTCGCCATAATCATAACCTCCTGCGATAGTGGCTAAGTATACCTGATTCTCGGTTTAGCGTAGTGCTTCTTCCAGTGCGGTCGCGGCGTCGGTGCGCTCGTCGCGATATTTCACAATCACGGGCGCGTAGAGCTGCACGCCCTGATGCCGCGCCCACTCGCTGGAGGCGGGACGACTGCCCGCCACCACGACGGCGTTTTCGGGCACAATCAGCGGCAGGTCGCCCTCCGCGCGGATGATGCGCTCGTTCACGAGGTCATAGAGTGGGGTGGAGCGGGTCAGGATAACGCCTGCGCCGATTACAGCACGTCGCTTGACGACTGTGCCCTCAAACACGCCCGAACACCCGCCTACCAGCGTGTCGTCCTCGATAATCACGGGCAGCGCGCCGACTGGCTCCAGCACGCCGCCTATCTGACAGCCCGCGCTCAGGTGAACGCGCGCCCCAATCTGCGCACAGGAGCCGACCAGCACATGGGAGTCGAGCATCGTGTTCTCGCCGACATACGCGCCGACGTTCACATAGGTCGGGGGCATGATGACCACGCCTGGGCGGATGCATGCTCCGCGCCGTACGCTGGTTCCGCCAGGCACGATGCGCACGCCGCCGCTCAAAGTGAACTCGCGCGGCGGATAGAGATGCCGATCCAGAAACTCCACACCGCCCCAGAGCATCGGCTCCAGCTTGCCCAGCCGAAAGCCGAGCAGGATGCCCTGTTTCACCCATGCATTCACGCGCCAGCCCGTGGGGCTATCGGGGTCGGGTTCCGCTGCACGCGCCTCGCCCCGCTCCAACGCCTCGATGAGTTCGTAAATCAGCGCCTCACTCGCCTCGCCCGTCGCATAGGCGCGGGCGATACGTTCGCTCAGGTCGTTGTGCATAGGGCTTTAGTTCGGTAGAGGCGGTCAGTTCCCTGTCTGAACTCTCCTCCGGTAAAGCGAGTGCGTCCTTATCGGGATGTTGTACGGGCTTAGTTTTGCTCAATCCACGCGGCAGGCGCGCATACTTCTCGCGAACCGCCATAGCCCGAGTATACCGCATAAGGTATACTGCAGACGCTATGGAGCCGACGATGCCTGCGAGTGCGTCAACACCAAACGGGGAGAAGCAGGTCAAACCGACGCAGATCGACTTTGAAGATATCCACCTGCGCGTGCTTACCGTGCCGCTGCCCGCAGGGATTTATGGGCAGGTCGCCGGGCTGAGCAAGCGGCGTGTGCTCGCCACGCAGTTCCCCTTGGAAGGGATGCTGGGCAAGAGCTGGCTCGACTCTGATGAGGAAGGCAAGGGAACCCTGCTGATGTATGACTTCACCACCGCCAAAACCGAGACGCTCGCCAGCCGTGTGAACGACTTTACCCTCGCGCGTGACCATAAGACACTGGTGTATCGTTCGGGCAAGCGGCTGCGTGTAATCCCCGCCGGGCAGAAAGCCGACGAGAAGCACGAGCAGTCCCCACCCTCCCGCGAAAGTGGCTGGATCGACCTAAGCCGCGTTCGTTGCGCCGTTATCCCCACGCGCGAGTGGCAGCAGATGTACCGTGAAGCGTGGCGGTTGCAGCGCGAGTTCTTCTGGAGCGCGGATATGTCGGGCGTCGACTGGCAGAAAGTGTACGACCGCTACTACCCCCTGCTGGAGCGTGTCGCCACACGCGGTGAGTTTTCCGACTTGATGTGGGAGATGCAGGGCGAGTTGGGCACCTCGCACTGCTACGAGTTCGGCGGCGACTACCGTCAGCCTCCGCAGTATAGTGTCGGACTACTCGGCGCAGAGTTTGAGTGGGACGAGGCGGCTCAGGGCTATCGCATCACGCGCATCGTCACGGGCGACCCATGGCTGGAAGAGGTCGACTCGCCCCTGAACGAGCCGGGCGTGAACGCTAAAGTGGGGGATGTGTTGCTGGCGATTAATGGCAGGCGATTGTCGCGTGCGTTCACTCCGGGCGAGGCGTTGCTTCATCTTGCAGGCGTTCCTGTGGAACTCACCTTGCGGCACGCCGACGGCGAAACGCGCACCGTGACCGTCAAAACGCTGTCGGACGAGTCGAAGCTGCGCTATCGCGACTGGGTACGGCGCAATCGCGAGTACGTGCATGCACGGACGAACGGACAGGTAGGCTACATTCATATCCCCGATATGGGCAGCTGGGGCTTCTCGGAGTTTCACAGGGGCTTTTTAGCGGAGATTGCGCGCCCCGCGCTGATTGTGGATGTACGGGCGAACGGCGGCGGCAGCGTCTCGCCGCTGCTTCTGGAGAAACTTGCCCGCAAACGGCTCGGCTACGATGTGCCGCGCTGGGGCAAACCCGTGCCGTACCCCTATGACTCCGTAATGGGTCCCATCGTGGCGATTACCGACGAGCGCGCAGGCTCCGACGGCGATATGTTCAGCCACGCCTTCAAGTTGATGAAGCTCGGCGTGCTGATTGGCAAGCGCACTTGGGGCGGAGTGATTGGCATTTGGCCCAAGTCGGTGTTCGTAGACCAAGGGCTGACTACACAGCCGGAATATGCGTTCTGGTTCCACGATGTCGGCTGGCGCGTGGAGAACTACGGCACGGATCCCGATATCGAGGTGGAATACGCTCCTCAGGACTACGCGGCAGGACGCGACCCGCAGCTGGATCGGGCGATTGCGGAGATACTGAAGCGGATCGAGGCGAACCCGCCGAAGTTGCCCGACTTCGAGCCGCGTCCGAAGCTCCCGTTGCCAAGCGGGCTGAAATGAGCGGTTTCTACTGCAGGTACAATAATCCCCGCCATGTACGAGCTGCCCAAGACTTATGATCCGCATCAGGTGGAGGAGAGGCGCTACCAGTGGTGGGTACAGCGCGGCGACTTCGAGGCGACCATCGCCGACGACGGCAGACCCCGCTACTGCATCACCATCCCGCCCCCCAACATCACCGGCTCGCTGCACATGGGGCATGCGCTGAACAACGCCATCCACGATGTGTTGCTACGCTGGAAGCGCATGCAGGGCTACAACGTGCTGTGCGTGCCCGGCACCGACCACGCGGGCATTGCCACGCAGAATGTGGTAGAGCGCGAACTGCGCAAAGAGGGGCTGACCCGCTATGATCTGGGACGCGAAAAGTTTCTGGAGCGCGTGTGGCAGTGGCGCGAACAGTACGGCAACACCATCCTGACGCAGTTCCGCAAACTCGGCTGCTCGTACGACTGGCGCTACACGCGCTTCACCTTAGACCCCGAATACGCTGACGCCGTGCTGGAGGTGTTCGTGCGTTGGTGGCAGGACGGGCATCTGTATATCGGCGAGCGCGTGATTAACTGGTGCCCGCGCTGTCGCACGGCGATTTCGGATATTGAGCTGGAGCAGGCGGACGAAGCGGGCAAACTGTATCACATTCGTTATCCGTTCGAGGACGGCAGCGGCTTTGTAGTGGTCGCCCCCACGCGCCCGGAGACGATGCTGGGCGATGTGGCAGTCGCTGTGAACCCTGCCGACGAACGCTATCAGGGGCTAGTTGGCAAACATCTGCGCCTGCCGCTGGTGGGCAAGCGCATCCCTCTGATTGCCGACCCCTATCCCGACCCTGCTTTCGGCACGGGCGCGGTGAAAGTGACCCCCGCGCACGACCCCAACGACTTCGAAATCGGGCAGCGGCATAATCTGCCTCGCCCCGTGGTTATGAATCTGGATGGAACTATCAACACGGAGCCGCTCAGCGAGTACACCAATCCCTACCTGGAGAAGTATCATGGCAAAGACCGCTATGAGGCGCGTCAGCTGATTGTGCAGGATCTGCAAGAGGCGGGCTTACTGGAGAAAATAGAGGACTACACCGTGCCCCTCGCGCGGTGCGAGCGCTGCCACACCGTGATAGAGCCGTTGCTGAGCGAGCAGTGGTTCTGCCGCATGCAGAGCATCGCGCAGCCCGCGATGGAGGTCGTCAAAGAGGGCAAGATTCGCTTCCTGCCTGAGCGCTACAAGGAGATGTACCTGCACTGGATGGAGAACATCCGCGACTGGTGCATCTCGCGCCAGCTGTGGTGGGGGCATCAGATACCCGCGTGGTATTGCGTGGACTGTCATCCGGAGAATTTTGACCTCACCCCCCCGTCCTCCCTCTCCGTAAACGGAGAGGGAGGCGACTCCCCCTCTCCGTTTACGGAGAGGGGGCTGGGAGGTGAGGTCAAGCTCCTCAAACGCGAAAGCCCCATCGTGCAGAAGACCGCGCCCCACCAGTGTCCACGCTGTGGCAGCACGCGCCTCGTGCGCGACCCCGATGTGCTGGACACCTGGTTCTCGTCCGCCATTTGGCCCCACACGGTGCTGGGCTGGCCCCGCGATACGGACGAGCTGCGCCTCTTCTATCCGACCGATGTGCTGATTACTGCCCAGGAGATTCTCTACCTGTGGGTGGCGCGGATGATTATGACGGGGCTATATTTCAAGGGCGAAATCCCGTTCCGCGATGTGTACATCCATGCCACTGTGTTGAACAAAGAGGGCAAGCGGATGTCCAAGTCGCTGGGCACGGGGATCGACCCGCTGGAGCTGATAGAAAAATACGGCGCGGACGCCCTGCGCTGGTCGCTGCTGCAGCAGGCAGGCATGCAGCAGTCCATCCGCTTCTATGAGGATCGCGTGGTGAGCGCGCGCAACTTCGCCAACAAGGTGTGGAACGCCACACGCTTCGTGTTGATGAATCTGGAGGGTGCAGACCTGCACGCCCTGCGCCAACGCGGTGCGCAACCTGCCGATGCGCTGGACCGGTGGGTGCTGAGCCGCCTGCAGCGCACGATTCAGACCGTGCAGGACGCCCTCGCAAGCTACTGCTTCGATGACGGCGCGAACGCGCTGTACGAGTTCATCTGGAGCGAGGTGTGCGACTGGTACATCGAAGCCGTGAAGCCCCGCCTGCAAGACCCTGCCCGCCGCGAGCAGACGCAGGCGATGTTGGTACACCTGTTCGACCAGCTACTGCGCCTGCTGCACCCGTATATGCCCCACATCACGGAGGAACTCTGGCAGGCGATTGGCGCGAGCGAGGCGGAGCCTGCGCTCATCAAGGCGCGTTTTCCCGTCGCGAACCCTGCGCTCATCGATGAAGCTGCCGAAGCCGAAATCGCGCAGGTGTTCGAAACGATTCGCGCCATCCGCAACCTGCGCGCGGAGGTGAAAATCACGCCCGGTGTGCAAATCCCCGCTGTGTGGCTGAACCCCACCGACCCGGAGAGCGCGGAACGCCTGCGGCGCCATGCGGCGATGATTGGGCATCTGGCGTGGTGCGCAGAGGTGCGCTTCGGGCAGCCCACCGAGCGCGCGCTGATGAACCCCACCGCGAGCGCGGAGGCGTTCCTACCCATCGCGGGGCTAATCGATGTCGCACGCGAGCGCGAACGCCTTCAAAAGGAACTCGCTAAGCTGGAGGGTGAAATCAAGCAGGTGCAGGCGCGGTTGCGCAACCCGCAGTTTGTGGAGCGCGCCAAGCCCGAAGTCGTACAGGAGACCCGCCAGCAGGAGCGCGAACTGCTGGAGAAATACGCGCGACTGAAAGCGCGGCTGGAACAGTTGAGTGACTAACCTGTCCCCGACAGGACTTTGCCCCCGCTCAGCGAAACCATCAGCCTAATGGCTCTCGTTTCCGAACGGCGCGAGGCGCAGGCGGTGACGGTGCGTCCCTCTATACGCATCGGGCGCGCGCTCTTAGTCGGGCTAATCGGCTCGGCAGCAGCGTCGGTCATTGTGGCGGCGGCGGAGCTGGTGGCGCAGACCATTCAAATCGGCATGATGCAGCTTCCGCCCGCTGTGATTGCACTGCTGTTTGGGGGCTTGCTGTTCAACCGCTTGGTGGCGCGACTTCGCCCGCATGCCGCGCTTACCACGCCTGAACTTGCCATCGTGTTCGTGATGATGTTGTTCAGCGCAATGATTGCCTCCCGCGGGGTCATGGAACGACTGCTGCCAGTGCAACTGGGTGTCAGCTACTACGCCGAAGGCAACAATTGGGCGCAGCTCTACTTCCCGTTGCTCAATCCCGCGCTGTTCCCGTGGAATCCCGCCGAGCCGCAGCCCGAACCGCTTGTGAAATGGTTCTACCAGCGCATTCCGTACGGCGAAACTATTCCCTGGTGGGCGTGGATTGCTTCCACGGCACGCTGGCTGATACTGATTGGCGCGGTATTTACGGCGTTCCTGTGTATCAGTGTTCTGTTGCGCAAGCAGTGGGTGGAGAACGAACGGCTCTCGTTCCCGTTGGTGCAACTGCCGCTGGAGTTAATGCGCGGGGGTGAGTTTTTCAGCAACCGTCTGTTCTGGCTGGGCGCGCTCGTGCCGTTTTTCGTGTTCACGCTGAACGGCTTGCATCGCAACATCCCCACGATTCCCGAGATTACGCTGGTCTATCCTCTCAAAGACTACTTCGCCACGCCGCCCTACGACCAGATGACGATGTTCTCGCTGTACCTCTCGTTCGCAGCGGTGGGGTTCTTCTTTCTAATACCGACGGAGCTGCTGTTCAGTTTTTGGTTTTTCTATTTGCTGAGCAAGGGCTTCGAGTTTCTGGGTCTGACTTACGGTTTTGAGACGACGGCGAAGCATGCAGCGGCGGCGGGCTTTGTGAAGTGGCTCTGTTCGGGCGCATTTTTCGCGGTGGCGGGATATGTGTTATATTCGGCGCGGCATCACCTACGCTATGTGTGGCAAGTGGTGAAGGGCGACGCGCCCCCACCTCCCAACGAGCTAATGTCCTATCGCTGGGCGTTCTGGGGGTTGATTGGCTCGTTCGTGGTGATTTTACTTTGGGCACAGTGGGCGGGGATGGACTGGTGGGTCGCCGCGCTGGTGTTCGCGATTTATCTGATGGTGCAGGGGCTGGTGATGGCGCGTTGCACGGCAGAGGGGGGCTTGCTCATCACGGAAGGCTGCTTTACGCCGATGGACATCATCACGATGGAGAAGTATTCGCTGCTTTCGCCACGCAACCTGACGACGATGGCGCTGCTGGACGCCGCGCTGTTTCGCGACCTGCGCGGTGTGCCGATTACCGGCATGCTGGACGCGCAGAAACTGGGCGAGGAGACGCGCCTTCACAAGCGTAAACTGCTGCTCGCGCTCGGTGTGGGGATTGTAGCAGCAATTGCAATCGCATTCGCGTTCCAGATTTGGCTGCCGTACACTTATGGGGCGTTGAACCTGTATGGGTATGTGTACGAGCGTCAGCCGACGCAGTTCTTTCGAGAGAACGCGCCGTTCATGACGCCTTCTGGGGGCGAGACGCCCGTGCCTGCGTTCCGTCCGCTCTTTTTTGCGTTGGGATTCGTTATCACGTTGCTACTGGCGTGGGGTCGCTCGGTGTTTCCTGGCTTTCCGTTTCATCCGCTGGGGTTCGCGATGAGCGCGACTTGGGGCGTAATCGTGTTATGGTTTTCGATGCTTGTGGCATGGTTCATCAAGGCGCCGCTCCTACGCTACGGGGGGATGCCGCTCTATCGGCGGGCGCGCCCGTTCTTTCTGGGGATGATTTTTGGCGAGTTCTTCTCGGCAGCGGTGTGGGCGATACTGGCGTTGCTCTATCGCGTGGAGACGCCGGTCTATCCGTGGCCGTAGTCTGGGCGGCTATTTTTAACCTAAACCTACTGTCCCATTAAGGGTTGAAAACCGCCGTCTTCTACGTATTGTGGTACGGTCGCCTCGGCGAGCGGGAGAATTTGAACTCAGCAACACCGCAAGAGACCAGCACAGACGAGGTAACCAAAGAGCAATTTCTGAGCATGTGTCGGCAGTATGATGTAGACTACTGGGTTGCGCTTCGTCAGGTTCTCATTCAGGACGACTGAAATCTCGCCAAGACGCGCAACCGTTCACTGCGCTATTTCGCGGCACGCTTGGGGCTATATTACCATCACTCCTTCACGCCAAAACACTCGCGCACATGCCTCCACGCAGCGGGGAAGTAGCGTCGCTGCACGGGGTCTTGGTACAGATTGAGCGCATGCACCAACGCCTGAAGCGCGGCGAGGCTGTCCTGCCCGTCCAGCAACTGCAGCGTGCGCTCCACGCGCTTTTGCCAGTCGGGATTCGCCTCCAGCGTGCGACGGCTCGCATCGCGCAGGTCGGCAGACCTGAGACCGTACACGGGCGTCCCGTCCAGAAACTGTTTGTCCAGCAGTGGCGCGCGAATCAAGTGCTGAGTTAGCTGATTCGGCGTGAGTGCATCCTTGCGTCGGCGTTTGGGCAGTGCGCCGTCAATCTGCATCAGCCACACTTCGGAGAGCAGTTTCAACTCCTGCTCGGTGAGCGCGGGGCTAAGTTCACTGTAAGCGTCCACGATGCGCAACATCCCTGCGTACACAGGCTCCAGCTCAGGCGTGGTCGGCTCGTACACTTCTACCTCTACATCGCGCAGCGCGGCAAACGCCTGCTCAATCAACGGGCGCACCTCTTCCCAGCGCAGCCCCCCTTGACCGCACCCCAGCGGCGGAATGGCAATCGACTGGATGTTGTACTCTCGCACCACCCGCACAAGGTCTTCTAAGCCTTGCTGGATATACTCGAGCCGCGAGGGATTGCGCCAATGCTTCTTCGTGGGGAAGTTGATAACATATCGCGGATGGAGCATTCCTGTGGCGAACACCAGCATTTTGCCAATCTGCATCTCACCTGCCTTGCACGCCTGTTCGTAAGCGCGATGGTTCTCGGGGAACCGTTTCTTGAACTCGTATGCCAGCCCCTTGCCCATCACGCCCTGCGTGTTGACAGTGTTCACCCAAGCCTCTGCGGACGATTGGAACAGGTCGCCGCGCACCCAGCGAATCATAGAGGTCGCCTCCACAGGCAGATTATACCTCGATTAGTAGTACCAATCGCGCCGTATCAATACGACAGGTTGGTAGGAAGCTTGCTGGAGTAGCTGCACTACGGACGCTTGTCGCGCCGCATCGTACACGCCGATTTGCTCAATCAGCGTCCACTCCAGTTCTTGATGAACCAGAAACTCCGCTTGGCGACGGCTTTTGCGATTGGAGTCTTGGGATGTGTTGCACCAAGTGAGCGAACGCATCACACTCCAATCCACGAACTCATTCAGCTGACGCAGGTCGTTCGAGAACCGCGGGAAGTTGCTGAGCGGATGGCAGTCGGTAAACACAAACGCTTTGCCCGCTTGGGCGACGGTCTCCACCGAAGTAACAAGATACACAATCTCATCCTGCGACAGACCACTCGCCACAAAGCCCGTGTGGATTGCATAAAGCATCGGCGAGCGAGGCGCAAAGTAGAACGGCACGTAGTCTGCAAGGCGCCCGTAAGGCGGCACAGGCACGGGGCGCATCTTGCGCTTGTGCTTCAAGTTGGTGTAGGCAATGCTGCGCGGCTTGAGCTGCTCCGCACGCGCGTCGCAGTCAACCCGTCCCGTCCTCAAAATGCTCTCCAAGTTCCGAATGTGAGTCATATGGTATATCGCAATACCCATACGATTTGGTGATACGAAAGTTGTCTGCCAAAGGTTCCCTGTGTGAGATACGGGGTCAAGGCTCAGGCTAACACGGGTGGCGTTAGCGTTTCCGTCTGCAACGAGAGCAAACAGCAGGTAAAAGTAGTCATCCTGCTCTTGGTAAATAAGGTATAATCTGCTATCAAGAAAATGAGAGCAATCGTAGAGTGGCTGTGTCGGTGCATCGCGGGGGCGGATGTGACGAACCTCGTCCAACTGGCGCCGCAACTCCTGTCAAACCCACTTCTTGCAACCGGAGTGGGAGGCTTCATTCTGCTGATGCTGGGCTGGAACGCCTATCAGCAGTATCAGGAGGCGTTGCAGTCGCGCAAGTTAGAGCGTATTGAAGGCAACCTGCGCCGACTGTATCAAGAGTACTTCACTTTGCGCGAAGCGGCACAGGAACTCCGCATCGACCCCGCCACAGGGCGCGTAGACTTCGGTTTGCTCACGGAACAGGAGCGCAACAACCCGCACATCCTGCTGTTCAAGTTGCTCACGGAGCGCGTGGATAATGTTGAGGCGCATCTGGATGCGCTGTTGCAGAGCCTTCCCGACGCGCTGCAGGGGCGGCTTGCGCTACTGATTAGTGAACAAGCAGAGCAACTGCTCGCCATCCTGCGCCAGCAAGACCAGCAACTTGCCGAATCGCTCAGAGCCGAGCTGCAGCAGACCCATCAGGTGGCTCTGGACTACCTCAAAAGAATTGAAGCGCGTCTGGTGGAGCAGGGCTATCCTCCGCTGTACATTCCCAGCTGCTCCGATGAGCAAGAGCTGTCTCTTATACACATCT
>JAOAES010000039.1 GCA_026416655.1 Fimbriimonadales bacterium | reverse complement strand
TCACCCCTTGCTGCGGGGCTACTATACGCTTACGCCGGGCGAGGTCGCCAGTCTGGGCTTGCGCGGGCGCGGGTTCGGGGGCGGCGCGCTCAACACCAGCGCGAACCTGCCCGTGTTGCAAATCGTGACGGCGGTGAACGCGAACACCCCCGTCATCGCCGCGGCGACCTACGGTTCAGGGCGTATTATCGTGAGCGCGGCGGGCATCGCCGCCGCGATTAACGCGCCGATGGTGCGCGGCAACGGCTCGATTGCGCCCCAGGCGCGCGATTTCCGCACCGATGCTGTGCCCGACCTCGAACTGAAGTTTGCCTACAACATTATCCGCTGGGCGGGCGCAGGCAGTGGCGACGCTTTCAATCAGCGCCGCGCCAACGCCGTCGCCGACCAGTACGGCGCGCCCTTAGCCGTGCGCTGGCGCGACCGCAATACCACTTACAGCCTACAGAACGGAACCCCCGTGATTTACGGCGGGCTGGTGTTCGTTGTAAGCAACCAGAAACTGCTCTGCTACGACGCCGTGCCCAAGCGCGACCTGGACGGCGACGGGCGCGCTGACGACGGCAAACTCGACTTAGAGCAGGGCGAAAGCTTCGATTTAGTGTGGGAAGTGAGCTTGGGCGGTCAATCCTCGCCGCCCGTGGTGGTGGAGACACAGAACGGCTTGCAGGTTGTTGTCGTCGTAGGGACGGAAGTGCGCGGCTACTGGGCGTTGCCGCGCGATGCACAGGGGCGTATCCCGCCGGTGGGGCAGCTGGTGTGGACGGTCAGTTCGCCCGCGCCCAGCGCGTCTACGCCCACCACCGCCGATGGGCAAATCCCCGCGCCGATTGTTATCGACAACACGCTGTTGCTGGTACCCTCGTTCCATCAGGCAGGCGCGCAAGGTTCAGCGGGCTTCTACGCCGTGCTGCTGAGCAACCCGCCGCAGGTTATCCGCACTCAGGGAGTGTTCCCCAACGAATGGTTCCAGCCGCGCACGGGCAACGCGGGCAACTGGCTGCTGCCCCCCGTCGCAGGCTATGTGCCCAACTACGGGCAGGGCGGCGGCAACGACATCATGGTCTACTTCGGGGCGCGGCGCGACATCGGCGGCGGGGGCACACAGCAGCTCGAAGGCGTGCAGGCGTTCTGGCTCGGCGCAAAAGGCGAGGTGCTGACTCCCGCGATTAACACCGCCGGCATCTATCAGAACTATCTGCGCTCGCGCCTGACCGGGCGTGGACGCTACTATGTGCCGGACGAAGGCGTCAGCAACCCGCTCCACCCGCGCGTCTATCGCATCAATAATACGACGGGCGCAATTGACGACATCACCAACCAGTGCATCTTCAACCCGCCCGCGGAGCAGGGGCGCGTGGTCTACAACGGTCCCATCGACGGCTACACCTTCGTAATCGACTACTACATCGACTGGGCGTATGCGAGCAACTTCAACTTGATGTTCCGCACGTTCGCTAATCTGCCCGCCTACACCGATACGAGTTCGGTTGCGCCTCAGAAGTTGCGAGGCTACACGCTTGCGCCGAACGGCGTCCTGTATATCACGACGGGCACTGACGCGGTTGACCCCAATAACGCCAGCGGCAACGTTATCGCGTTGCAGGAGCAGATGCCGCCCACGCAGCAACAGACGCGCGGTGGCTCGAAACTGCTCTGGCGCTGGCAATCGCACGGCGGCTATCAGCAGATAGTGCCCGGCGCACAACGTACCGAACCGGTCGTCGTGCCCGCGTCCACTCTTTATCGCGAGCCGAACGAGTATTTCATGCGGTTTGTGGGGCGGTTCCTGCGATTTAGCCACGACTACGCGCCGAACGCGAACGCCGAACCGCAGCGCCAGTGGATGAACTTCACCTTCAAGGGCGCGCCTATTTACTACGACGGGGCAATCTATGCCATCGCGGAGGGACAGGCGCGCGTGGGACCGATTGGATTTCCCTACACAGCGCTGATTGTGCTTGACGCCGAGCCAGAGCAGTTTACTATTGAACTGGGCGCGCCGATTGCCGCCGAGGGCGACATCCGCATCACCCAACGCGACTACGGGCGTTCGGGAGCCAACCCTACCACCAACATTACCGCCACGCTGACCTACTCGCCCAACAGCCCGAACCCCGACATCAAAGTCGATGTGAATACGGGGCAGATCCGCATCACCAGCTTTGCGCAGTCGAGCGGCGGTGGGCAAATTAACCTGCTTGAGAATGTGTTGAGTCTGACTCAGCCGATGCTGGTGAACGTCGGCGGGACTGCGCCCCTGTGGATTGACCCTGAAGCGGTGCCGGGCAGCTGGAACAACCTGCGCTGGTACGCCGTGTTTCTGGGGCAGCGGGCGCAGGCGAACCCCGTGTTGGTGGGCGATGTCATCTACATCCCCTGCCAGATTACCATCCCGACCGGCAACGGGCTGGAGACATTCGGCGGCGTCTTGGGCATCGCGACCGACCCGTACCGCCTGCAGCCCGACCTTGCCCAGCGCAAGGACCAGGCGGGAACCGTACCGCGCGTCGACCCTGCCAACCCGCTGAAGTATCAGTCGATTATCCGCTGGCCCTTCATCGATGACTTGATTACCGATTTAGAGCAGGATCCCGACCCGGGCGCGTTCCTGCGTGAGCTGTTCCGCCGCTTCGCGAACGGCTTCCAGATGGGCACAGGGCTGTCGCCGATTGCGGTAGGCGAAGGGCTACTCGTCATCAGTTCGGGCGAAGGGCTACAGGCGTACAGTCGCCAAAGTACCATCATCGCCGATGAGAGCCGCGTGTTGGAAGTGGACACCGGCGGACGCGTGGTGTGGTCGTCCGAGAACACGCAGCTGGATTTCTATACAGGCTCCATCGTGCCCAGCAAGTCGCGCTACCCGATTACGCCCAACGCCCGTGTCTATCGCTACGGCGAGAATGAACTGCTGATTGTGGAGCCGGAGCGCAATCGCGTAGCGATTATCGACCGCGCGGGCGCGGAGGTACGCACGATTACCCGCTTCATCCCCGATCGTGTTGTTCTGCGCGATAGCGCGGATCAGGCGACGCAAATTATCGAACTGCGTGATGAGGCGTGGGCGCAGGCGAACGGGCTACCCGGTTCGAACTATGTCGGTGGTGCGCCTGAAACGCTGCGCAACCCGACCGATGTCACGGTCTGGACGGAGTATGTACCCGCCAATCGCAACCCCTACGCGGTGCGTCAACCGCTGGAATACTGGATCCACTACACGATTACCGACGCAGGCAACGCGCGCGTGGTGGACATCGTGGATCGGTATGTCGCCGACCCGAACACTTTCACGGTCGGCGCACCCGTGCAGCACCCGCAGCTGGGCGCGATGCTGGGCGTCCTTTACTGGATGACGCCCGCGCAACGGCAGGAGCGCGCCTATCGCTATGTGTCGGCGCAGCGGTTCGAGTACTGGGACGGCTCGCAGACCCGCATCGGTTTTACAACGCTGGTGCAGAACGCCTCCGTGAGCGCGTTCGAAGCCGCCAGCGCAAGCACGCCGACGCCGCAAGAGCCGTTTACCCCCGAAGCGGGCATGATTACTATCCAACTCATTGTGAACGGGCGCGACCAGACGCTCTATATTCGTCGGATGCGCTTGCCCGACGGACGCATCGTGCCCATTCTCGCGCCCGTCTCCATCGATACGGCGAAACGCAGCGCCAGCGGGCGGGGCAACGCGGGGCTGTACCTGCTCGTGACCACCAGCACGGGCGTCTACGAACTACAGGTACCGACCACAGGGACTATCGGCGACACCTTGCCAGTCACCTGGATGCTCACGAACGAAGTGTACACGAACTCTATCCGCCGGCGGTTGGGCGGCAACGACCTCGCCGAGCAGGACGGCGAACTGCTCCGTCCTATCCTGTTCAAGCCGCGCCAGGCGCGCTATCTGGACAACGGCAACGTGCTGATTGTCAACGCCTACAGCGGCACAACGCTCGTGCGCTCTGGCAACGACATCGAGCCGCGCGAGTTCCCGGGCGAGGTGTTCGAACTGGAAGCAAGCGATTGCGACCTGAATCAATCCAATCTGGGCTTCAGCAACAGTTCTATCGTCTGGAGTACGCTCGATAGACCGGAGCTGAGCGGCTCGTACCAGCTGCGTAAGCCCAGCTCGGCAGACAGGGGAGGTTTCTAACATGATGGTGGGGCAAACAATCACTCGGAGGCGTTGGATGAAGCGGACACTCATCGGGATAGTAGCAAGCGTGGCGACTTTGACACTGTCCGTTGCGCAGGATAGCTGGCCCACCCATCGCGGCAGCAATCAGCGCACGGGAACAACCACGAACGCGCGCAACAGCGTCGCGAACTTCCTGCTGGCGTGGACGCTGCCCGATATGGGCTCCATCCGCCTGCCCACTGTGGTGGACAACGACAACACAACGCTCACCAACTCCACACCTGCGGGCGTATGGAAGACGCCGTCCGAAGCGGAGCGGGCGACCGACCCCTATCTGGATAATCCCAACTCAACGATTCCCTATCAATACGTCCCGTGTGTGCGCGAGCCGCTCGACCCCAACGAACCGATGCCCACCATCGCACGGTTCACCTGGCGCAGTGGGCAGTTGGTGCCCGGCTACTACCGCATTTTCGTCTATGTGCCGAGCGGCGACACGCGCATCGGCGGCATCTCTGCGCAATATGCCCGTCAGGCGGAATATCAGGTCGTCGACTCCACCGGCAACGCCACGACGCTCTATCTGAACCAGAGCCTGGGCGGCTGGCAACCGTTGGGCGACCGCGTGTTCTATTACGACGGCAGCACGCAGATTGTCGTTACCCTCAACAACCTCCTGCGGCAGAACAATATCGATTCCCCGCTCTCCACCACGCCGATTGTGGCGGCGGATGCGATACGATTCGTGCCCGACTACGGCACAGTGCACGCGTCGCCCGTCGCCATTCGCAGCCCGTTGACCCCCGGCAATCACCTCGTCTACATCGCGAACGGCAACGGCACGATTACCTGTATGGAGAACACTGTCGGTACACGCGGTGCGCGCGTGCGCTGGACGCTGCGCGTGCCCGACCTGCCTGATCAAGGCGCGGGACAGATTTATGACGACGAGGATGCCAACTTTACGGCAGGGCTATTCACGCCGAACGACGCGCTGACCGACCGC
>JAOAES010000034.1 GCA_026416655.1 Fimbriimonadales bacterium | reverse complement strand
CCCAACTGTTGTGTAAGCTGTTCCAGTTCGGCGCGTTGCTCGCCCTCGCCCAAAATCAACAGGCGGGCGGGCAGGGGCACACGGGCGAAGGCGCGCAATAGCGTCGAAAAATCCTTCTGAGGCGTGAGGCGTCCGACCGCTAAGACCACAGGCGGCGCGCCCTTTTGAAACCATTCGTGCTCAACAGGCGCGTCGCGCTGCTGCAGCAGCTGCGGCGTGATAACAGGATTGTAGATGCACGGGATGCGTGTTTCGGGCAGGCGCGTGAGGCGCAACAGGTCGGCTTGCACGCCGCGCGAGACGGCGACTATTGCGTCCGCCAGACGGTACACACGGGCAATCAGGGTGGGCACGATACGGTCTTTGAGTTTCATCGCACCGCTGAACTCGCGTGTGGGCGTGTTCGCCTCGCGCACCACCACGCGCGTGGGCGCGCGCGCGAACCGCTTCGCCAGTATGGCAATCAGGTTGGGCTGGCTGAGCGTGCTGAGCAGCGCGTCGGGACGCTCGCGCCGCAGGTAGCGCGCCAGCGGCAACACAGTGCGCCAGATGCGATAGGTGCGTAAGTCCACAATCTGCACATTCGGGCTGAGTTCCTTGCGCAATTCCCCTTCAGGCTTCATAAGAACGACCTGAACCGCGTGCCCGCGTTTTGCGAAGCCGTTAGCGAGCGT
The DNA here is from genome assembly GCA_026416655.1 of Fimbriimonadales bacterium. Lineage (GTDB taxonomy): Bacteria > Armatimonadota > Fimbriimonadia > Fimbriimonadales > GBS-DC > GBS-DC. The sequence continues at coordinate 2,371 of JAOAES010000034.1, read as the reverse complement.
GACCAGCACACGCTCCGCCCCGCCGACTTCAAGGCTCACTGTAAACAGGGCAATTCGCATAAGCGTTTACTGGCGTACGGCGATTACGCGGAAGCTTTTCGCCCAGCGCAGGGTCAAAGGCGTCAGGCGCATCAGTACAGCGTTGGCGGCGCGCACCAACGGGTTCCCGCCCGCCCCACCAAAGTAAGCATACGCCCGTGCCCGAAAACCGAACCGCTCGATATGACGCGCAAGTTCCACAGGATGAAACAGCCGCTCGATAACCGCGCCCGAGTAGGGGTTCACAGGGCACTGCGTGGGGTCATACACGGAATTGGGCAGCTCGCCTGTCTTGAGGTAATGCTCCACCGCCTGCAGGATGTCAGGGCGCGTCAGCAGACTGGTGCGCAGCGCCAGCGTCCGCACGGTTTCGGCGGGCAGGTCGGGGAACGCTTGTTGAATAATCTCCGCGCGCTGCTCCACATATGGCTTGAGGATCCTGTGCCCGCTGAACTCGCCCGCCGGTCCGTTTTCGAAGCGTTGCCAGATTTCATGAGTATGCGCTGCCAGCTTCGGATTCGCCCTGTTGTTGCCGTCGGCTATGACCAGCACGCCTCCGCGCTTCAGCCAGCGCGCCGCACGCTCCAGAAACTCATCTACATCGGGGTAGTGTGAAATCGCCTCGTTGGAGAGGATCATATCGAACGATGCCTGTTCGAACTCCACTGCCTCCAGCGACGCAAGCTGCGCCTGAACACCTTGAAGCCCGAAATCGCTAATCAATCGCTGGAAGGTGCGTAGGCGATCCGCGAACGGGTCGAGACCAATCGCCTCACGCACCCCCATGTAATGGAGTATGATAAGTTGCAAGCCGAAACCGCAACCTGCGTCCAGCACGTGCTTGCCTTCGGGATCGAATTGGGCTAACTGACACAGGTCATACACATAGCGCGTTTCCTGCGCACAGCCCTGTGGGGTTTTCAGTTGCGGGTAATACTGCCACAGTTCAGCGTCATAGCGCGCTCGGTTTTCAGGGCGCGCCGCCTGCCCAAACAGTGCGGCGACCTGCTGGCTCACACAGGTGAAGTCGCGCATCGATAGCATTATACCAACTTAACCCTGTCGGGATTTCGAAGTCAGCGGGACGCCGACGCTACGCGCAGTGGTTCGCAGCGTCAGCGTCCCGCCAACGAATACTTCCACGACAACATCAGGAAGGCGGGCGCGCCCTACGGCACGATAATCAACCCGCTCGTAGACGCACCCCGCAGCACCTGTTGCACAAACGCTGGCTCCGGCAGTGCGCCCTCGAAGCTGTGGCGGTCGTTAATCACGGTCTTGGGAACCGCCATCACGCCGTACTGGTTCGCCAGTTCGGGGAACTCCTCACTGCTGACGCCCTCGGCGGTAATCAGGTCGCTCGCCATCGCCAGTTTGTGCGCCAATCGCACCGCCGCGGGGCAGTAGGGGCAGCCGTAGGTCACGAACACCCGGATATGCACGGGGTTGCGCAGATTCGCCAGCATCAGGCGGCTGTCGGGAGAGAGACCCGGATCCCCCTTGCCGACATCCTCGATCGCCCCCACCAATGAGGCGAACTCGAAGCCTGCCGGCACGCCCAGATAGCGAATGCCGTAGTCCTTCTCCTCCGTGCGCACCACAATCGCGGGCGCGAGCGTAATCTGATACTCCTGCGCGACGGCAGGCTCCGCCTCCAAGCTGTGCTGCTCCAGCGCAATCTTGCCGCCCCCCACGCTCACTAACTCCTGGGCGATTTGCGACAACAGCTCGCTGGTCTCCGGCTGCTCACTCGTGGTGAACACAACCAGCTTCACCGTGTTGTGCAAACCGCTAAACCGCTGCTGTAAGGTCTGTCTATCTTTTTCCTGTAAAATCGTCATCGTCGCCTCCTCGTTGGATTCCAATCGAATAGAGTACCTGAGCGAATGTTTCGATTCACCGTATAAGCTCGCCTACTTTAATCTCCCACTCAGGCTCGAAGAGGGGGCGCACAGTCTCATCCACAGAGTAGAAACGGGTCGTCTGATAGCCCTGGGGCGTCGGGTCACGGTACACTTCGAGTCGCCGCGCCTCGAGGTTCACGATCCAGTATTCAGGAATCCTCGCCTGCGCATAGAGCAGGGCTTTGGCGGTCTGATCATGCTGGACGGAAGTGTCGGCAATCTCCACGACCAGCAGTGCGCTGGTGGGGTGGGCGTTCGAATAGTCGTCGATATCGCCCTCGACGATGCTCAAATCGGGCACAGGCTCACTATCGCCCAGTCGCAGGGGGGCTTCCATACGCACATGCCATCGGCTCGATTCGCGGCGGGTGAACTGCCGTGTTGTGCGCAGCCGAGTGGTCGCGTGGTCAGGTCCTTCAGGCGGCATG
>JAOAES010000345.1 GCA_026416655.1 Fimbriimonadales bacterium | reverse complement strand
AGGAGTATACCTTATTTCTCAAAAAACGCCAGCGCAACCTCGCTGTGCCAGAGCAAGCCTTCCTGCGTGAGGCGAATCGTGTTCCCTAAACGCTCCAGCCAGCCTCTGCGGACGAGCGCGTCGATTGTCTCAGCGTAATGTTCGCGAACGGGCAAGCCGAACCGAGCCTCCAACGAGGCTAAGTCCACACCTTGCGCCATTCGAAGCCCCAACATCAGCGTCTCGGCGATCGAGTCCCAGCCAGTGAGCCGTTCCCATTCCAGCTCCAGCGGTTCGCCCGTCTGGACGCGCCGAATATATTCGCGCGGATGTTTGATGTTCGTCCAGCGTTTGCCCTCCATGTAGGAGACTGCGCCCGGTCCGAAGCCCAGGTACGGCTCGTTGCGCCAGTAAATCAGGTTGTGTCGACACTCGTAGCCCGGGCGTGCATAGTTGGAAATCTCATACTGCAGATAGCCTGCTTCAGTGGTCAGCGATTGGGCGAGGCGGAACATCGCAACCTGAGTCTCGTCGTCAGGCAAGCGCAGCTTGCCTTTCTGATATAGATGATAGAAGCGCGTGTTCGGCTCCAGCATCAGCGCGTACAGCGAGAGGTGTTCAGGTTGCAGCGCGATTGCCTGTCGCAGGTTCGCCTCCCAGCGTGTCAAAGTCTGCTTTGGCAGCGCGAAAATCAGGTCTAAGTTCAGGTTGTCGAACCCTGCCGCACGCGCCCACTCCACGCTCTGGATTACCTCGTCGGGCGTGTGGATTCGATCCATTCGTTGCAGCTCATCAGGGTCGAATGATTGCACGCCGAAGCTGAGCCGGTTGAAACCGGCTTGGCGCATCGTGCGAAGTTGCTCTGGCGTTATACTGCCCGGATTCGCCTCGCAGGTGATTTCGGCGTCGGGCGCGATTGCGAACTGGCGCGCCAGATGTTCCAGAATGCCTGCCAGCGCGTCGCCCGACAGGTAGGTGGGCGTGCCCCCACCGAAAAAGACCGTGTCGAACCGTTCCCCCGCGTAGGGCGACTGTGCGATTTCTGCGTGCAACGCATCAACGAACGGCTCCACCAGCGCGTCCATCCCCGCGTAGCTATTGAAATCGCAATACCCGCACTTGCGATGGCAGAACGGGATGTGGATATAGATGCCTTGCATAGGCTATGGTAAAGGATACCTGCTCACCGCTTCTTGGAAGGGGTTCCCGCTTTAGGGTGCCTGCTTACCCTCATGTCGGTTGACCGCTTTAGCGACTACTTCGCCAATCCTAACACGCCGTTGCGCCATTTGAAACCCCGATTAGCATTCCACCTACCGTGCTGGCGACCATTTCGGGGTGATGTGATCCCCCGATTCGGTGCGCTGTTTTAAGTCGGTACCGTCAATGCGCACGGTGTAAATCTGTCGCGCGCCGGGCTTGCCCATCGCGAACACGAGCTGCTGTCCATCGGGCGACCAGTGGGGGTGATACACTTCGCCTTCCACAATCAGCGTGGGCGCGCCGCCCGTTTCGGGCACGGTAGCCAGTCCGATGCGCTTGAGTTCGCCGTTCTTGAGACGCTCGCACAGCACGAACGCCACGCGCGCGCCGTCAGGCGACCAGGCGACCTCGATTGCCGCCTGCGTGTTGTCGCGCGAAAGCCAGAGTGGGAGTGGCTGCGCTTCGCCAGCGTTCGCGCCGAAATCGAAGCGGATAACGCCCCCCACGCGCAACTCACCTTCCTGGGTGGGGACAATCAGCCCTGCGCCGCTCACCACCAGGCTTTGCCCCTGCGGCGCCCAGTCGAGGTCTACCTGCTCGCCTGCGACCACGACGGGCAGGGTGAACTGCTGTTGCGCCTGCGTCAGGTCTTGCAACACGACCTGCTCGCCCTCGTCGATGCGTTGCACCGCCGCGATGAGGTTCGGGTTCGGGCGCTTCGCGTAGCGGAAGGCAATCTGCCCGTACTGCTCGCGCACCTGAATCATCTGCGATGCAGAGGGGATGAGTTGCAGCGAGTGGACGCCCTTCACGTCGACTTCCGTGACCAGCCCCTGCGCCACATGGAGGATATGTTGCCCGTCGCGGTCGTAGTAGGGAGCGAGCTTTGCGCCGCCGCCCATCGTGAGCTGGCTCAGCCCCTTGCCGTCGGGGTCCACCGTCCAGAGTTGATAGACAAAGTCGCGCCGATTGGACGAGAAGACAAGTTTCTTGCCGTCGGGCGCCCAGTCGGGGCTGCGGTCATCGTAGTCGTCATTCGTGAGCAGCTGCGTCTGACCGTCGGGCAGAATCATCAGGAGGTCGCCGTGCGCGTCGTCGTTCAGGCGCACGCAGACAATCCAGTCGGGCGTGTTAGGCTTGATGGGGCGCAAATCGAGCCGTCCCCATGGTTGCGAGCGAATGAACGCCAGCGCCGCAACCATAATCACCACAATCAAGATGCCTATCAGCAGGCGTTCGCGACGTTGGATGCGGTTCATAATTCGGTCTTTGCGGAGGTTGGGGCATGCAGGATTAGCCATGCGACGACGGCGGCGGGCGCGTCCACATTCGTCGCGATGCGCTCAACAATCCGGTTCAGCTGCCGTTCGTCGGCTTCGGTCTCGACGGGGATGCGCTGCAGCGCGTCGCGTACGAAGTCGATCATCTCGTTCAGGTAGCGGGCGCGGTTGACCGCGAGGCTGCGTCCGGGCGTCTCGGCGAATTTGCGCCCTACCTGTTCGTAAACCGTGTCCCAGTTCGTGTAGGTGCGCGTCTCAAGCTCGCGTTTGCGCACGCCCTGCTCGCTGAGCCGGCGTAGCTCTTCTTGCTTACGCTGGTACAGTTGCCAGTCGTGCAGTGTCGCGCCTTCGATAATCACAATCTGTGGACGGATGGCATACGCCTCTTCGATGAACTGCTCAATCCATTTGCGGACGGTGGGGGCGTTCAGGTGCCCCGCGAGTTGATACTCTTCATGGGGCAAGCCCAGTACAACCGTATCGCCCTCGATGGTCACCAGTTGCAGCGCGTCGAGGGCGCGGTAGAGAGTGCGCCCTGTGACCTGTTGTTTCACGCGCTCGCGAATGAGGCTCCACGCCTGTTGCATCTCCTGGCTCATACGACCTCCCTGTGATAGCGTTCCCATAGAATGCGCAAGCCCTCCAGTGTGAGCATCGGCTCCACGCGCTGGATTGTCGGACAGTTGGGCGCGAACCGCCCGGCAAGCCCCCCGGTGGCGATGACCTGCGCATCCTCGCCCAGTTCTTGTTTGAACAGGCGCAGCAGATGTTCGATCGCGCCGACGGAGCCGAGTAGCACTCCGCTGCGCAGGCTCTCCGGCGTGCTTTTGCCGATGGGATGGCTCGCGCCTTCAAGTGCGATTCGGGGCAGGCGGGCAGTCCGTCCCGCCAGCGATTCGAGCATCAGCTCCACGCCGGGCAAAATCGCGCCGCCCACATACACCTGCTCGCGCGAAACGGCGTCCAGCGTCGTTGCCGTGCCGAAATCGACCACAATCACGGGCTTGCCGAAATGATACATGGCGGCGACGGCGTTCGCCAGGCGGTCTGCGCCGACCGCCGTTGGCGGCTCGTAGTCGATTTTCAATCCCAAATCGATGTGGGGCGAGACGAACAGTGGCTCGCAGTTCAGCCATCGCCGCGCCAGCTGGCGCAACGGCTCCTCTAACGCGGGCACAACGGAGCAGATTGCCACGCCCCTAATCGGCTCGGTCAGCCCGTCCGCCTGCAGCAGCGAGCGCAGCAGAATGTAATGCTCGTCTTCGGTGCGGGCGGGATTGGTATGCACGCGCCACGCGCGCCAGCGTCCCGATTCGTAAACGCCCAGCACAGTATGCGTATTGCCCACATCGATGCCGAGTAGCACGGGGGAAAGTATACCCTTCAATGAGGCTGAGCGGTACATCGAAGCAGGGCTGTCTGCTTGATGCAGTTCAAGTTGAGGAGTCCGCAATCCACGCTCAGCGATTGCCTAAGAGACTGTTTAAGAACCCCTGCCGCTTAGCATCTGGGTTCTCTCACTCGGCGTCCTTGACCAAGACGACTAAAGCCGTTCCTGTGCAGACCAAGCCGACCTGCGTCGGCTCTTTTAGCCCGCGCAGGCGGGCTTCGTTTGCATAGGAACGGCTTTAGCCGTCAAGAACGCCAACCTGACTTCTTAAACAGTCTCTTAGAACGGTCGCCGCCACTCCAGCACCAGGCGTTGCTGGTCGCGCGGGATGCTGGGGTCGGGGCGGCGTTCGTAGTGCGTCCACTGGAAGCCGAACATCAGGAAGTTCTCGGAGTCCAGCTTGCGCTCGGTGGAGAGGAA